>NZ_ACJM01000024.1 GCF_000174415.1 Dethiobacter alkaliphilus AHT 1 | reverse complement strand
CTCTATGTTAACCACATGCAAAAAACAGGTTGACAATGAAAATTGCCTCATGCTATAATCCTCCTAACAGAATAGAGGAGGCTGACAAATGAACCAGAAATTTGCTGTGCGTGATCTTGTTTTAATTTCCCTGTTTACCGCTTTGACCGCCATTATGGCCTACATTGTTATTCCTATGCCCGGTGGCCTGCCACCCATTACAGGACAGTCCTTTGCTGTGATGCTTGCCGGATTGCTTCTGGGTGCGCATAAAGGAGCCATGAGCCAGATTATCTATGTACTGCTGGGGATGGCCGGTATGCCAGTATTTGCCGGTGGAACTGCAGGGGCCGGAGTATTGGCTGGTCCTACCGGCGGTTTTATCTGGGGCTTTATACTTGGCGCTTTTGTAATTGGTAAAATTGCAGAAATGTCTAAACAACGTTCCTTGCCCGTATTATATCTGGCTGCTGTATTAGGTGGTATTGTGGCTGTATACACCCCCGGAATTCTGCAAATGGCCCGGTTTCTGGATATGCCGGTTTACAACGGCGTAGTGGCCATGCTGCCCTTTATTCCCGGTGATTTGGTTAAAGTGGCGGTGGCCGGACCCCTGGCCCTGAGAATCCTGGGCAGCTTGCCGGCAGCGTATACCACTACCACAGCTAAACCGAATACACAATAAGCCAAAAGTTTGCGAATTGCCCGATATGATCTCAGGTAAGCCAAAATTATTGGCTTACTTTTTTCTTTTATTTTGCTAAAATTGAGATGGGTACTGGGTTTGCAGTATAATGGAGTGGAGGAGTTGATAGTATGCGAAAGAATGTGGCGGAGATTTTTCAGACAGATATTTACGGTGTGACCTGTGAGTCGCTGTCTGCCTGTAAGGACAATCTGGAAGTGGTGCGCCGGATGATTGATGCCGGAGTTAAGATTATTCAGTACCGGGAAAAGGATAAAACCAAGCGGGAAAAATATGAGGAATGCCGTGTTATCCGGGAGATGTGTAAACCGGCCGGGGTATTGTTTATAGTTAACGATGATGTGGATATTGCCATCCTCAGTAAAGCCGGCGGTGTACATGTGGGGCCGGATGATCTGCCCGCCAATGCGGTGCGCAAACTGGTGGGCGAGGAGATGATTATCGGTGTCTCCGCCGACACTCCTGCCGATGTGGAGGATGCCATGGTCCGCGGCGCCGACTATGTGGGGGTGGGTCCGGTATTTAAAACCGGCACCAAGGCGGATGCGGGAGAACCGGTGGGCCTGGATTTGATTGAACATATCGCTAAAAATTATAAAATCCCGCTGGTGGCAATCGGCGGGATTAACGGAGAAAATATTGTGGATGTGCGGCGGCGCGGCGTGCCCTGCTCGGCCATGGTTTCTGCGCTGGTTTCCTGCGCTGATGTGGAAGCAGAGGTAAAAAAGATTCGGCAGCTAATTGCCGAGAGCGGCTGCTGATGCTCACTCTGCGGGCCCATCACCTGCTTTGCCTGCCTCGCTTCCGGGGCAGGGGCTATAGTGAGGAGTTTACCGCCAATATGGCAGCCGTTGCCAAAAGCCTTTCAGAGAATCCCCGGCAGCTGGTGCGGATTACCGACGGCCCCGATGATATCTGCGACTTTTGTCCGCACCTAAATAACAGGCAGTGTGTAAATGCCCGAAATGTCAAAAAGCGGGACCGGCAGGTACTGGCCTTTTTGGGATTACAGGCCGGCGAGAGCAGGGAGTATGCTTTCCTGCAGCAAAGGCTACACGCGCTGAAGGGCGCGGCGTTTCAGAAGTGCTGTGCTGACTGTGGCTGGCTTGACCTTTGTCTGAGCTTTGCGGAAGCTTAAATACCAGAGCCTGCCGTCAAAAAGCTCCTTTACCTGGATGTCTTCAGCTTTTTGCGGCACCAACGGGTCTGGAACGTTCACATCACTGTCGCTTTTGAAGAAGTTCTGTACTATGGGAATTTTGGCCAGCTTTTTAGTGAAGCGGTCTGTCTCATCCACCACTACGATTTTTGTTCCCGGCTTGGCCACGCGGTACATTTCCCGCAGGGCTAAATCGGGGTCGCCGAAAAAGTTAATGCCGCCCATATGGAAAACCACATCGAAAGAATTATCATAAAACGGCAGGGACTCTGCCGCTCCCAGAAACAACTCGGCCTCCAGGCCGATTTTTTTTAGGAGTTTTTTACACTGGCGCAGCTGGCCCGGGGAGATGTCCAGGCCGTAATACCTGGCATCCCGGGGCAAAAGGCGCAGGTTAGTGCCGGTGCCCACAGAGACCTCCAGCACCCGGTCTCCCGGTTTGATTTCCAGTTCGCACAGATACTCCCGGCGCACATCGTCTTCATCGGCCTGCATCAGCCGGATGGCTGCCCGGGTGACAAAATTGTAGAAGGGGGAGAGGTGGTCATACATCATTTGATAGCGTTTGTTGATACCGGTGACCGGTTTTTGGTGTAAAAAGTCCGCCACACCGTCACGAATGGGATAGGTTGTATTGCTCCCCGCCAGAACCTGGGAGCCGTCTTCATTTTCCTGCAAAATTAAAGGGGAACTGGTTTCGGGATCACAAAGCAGATCAAGTGTTTCCTCTCTCAACAGTTAGGGTCTCCTTTCTGTTATGCCGGCGCCACGCGGTAAAGAGAAAGATGATGGTCAGTACAATGCTGTAGCTGACGGCCAGGTTGCGCACCACGGCAATATCCACTAAAGTTGTATTGACGTAGGGGTGAATGCCTACCACATAATCCAGGTAATCGTTAAACAGATACCACCCTGATATGCCCACCGCATGGGAAAAGCGCAGCGGCAGTCCATAGTATACCCAAAACAGCACGGCCTGCAGCGCCATGCCAAAATGGCCTGTCCATAACAGAATGTTATCCGGCGAGCGGTCTCCCGCCAGGTGGTACAGTGTAATGATGGCCACCGTCCACATGCCGTGCTTTATCAGGCCGAAATAAGCCAGTCCTTCCCAGAACGAGGAACGTTTATTCTGCAAAAAGAGCACCAGAACGATAAAGAAATACAGCACGGTGAGCGGAGAATTGGGTACAAAGGGCCATATGTAAGCAGGTGTGGCTGCAAACTGATTACGGTACCACCAGAATCCATAAATGGTGCCGAAAAAATTGATGACTAACAGGGCATAAATAAAGTACCGGTTCGTAAATAAGATGTCCAAAATCTTTTGCATAATTACCTCCCATAAGAAAAACTAACATTAATTATAGCGGTTTTTCCTTGACATGTGCAACAGCAAGCTTTAATATAAAACAAATAGGTTTACTATGAATTAAAAACCCGGGAGGAAGACAATGGAGAAGAAGTGTTTTGGTAGCGGTGCGGGAACGGGACAGAAGCTGGCTACGCGGCTGGTACAAAGCGGTGTGCGGTTTGATCAGGCCACCGGAGCAGTGAGCGTCCCCATTTATCAGTCAGCCACGTACCGCCATCCTGCGCCGGGTGAAACTACCGGTTTTGACTATACGCGGATTAATAACCCCACCCGGGAAGCGCTGGAAGAATCCTTTGCAGCCCTGGAAGGTGCAAAAACTGCTTTTTCCTTTGCCTCAGGCATGGCGGCCATCACTGCGGTGATGATGCTTTTGGAAGCTGGCGACCATGTGATTTTAGGCGAGGAAATCTATGGCGGAACATATAAGTTGATGGATTGGATACTCAGTAAATATAATATCAGTACCAGTTATGTTGATGTTGGCGACAGTGCCGCTTTAGAAGCGGCAATCCTGCCCAACACCCGGGCGGTCCTGCTGGAGAGCCCTTCAAACCCGCTGTTGCGCAGCGCAGATATTGCTGCGGTGGCCAAACTGTGCAAAAGCCACAGAGTGCTGACCGTGGTGGATAACACCCTGATGACCCCTTATTTGCAGCGCCCCCTGGAATTGGGTGCGGACCTGGTGGTTTACAGCGCCACTAAGTTTCTGGGAGGCCACAATGATTTGCTGGCCGGACTGGTGGCCACCAATAACCAGCGTTTGGCCGGAGATTTGGCGGTTATTCAGCAAGGTGCCGGATTTGTCCTTTCACCGCAGGAAAGCTGGCTCCTGCTGCGGGGAATGAAGACTTTGGCGGTCCGCATGGACAGACAACAGGAAAATGCCTGCCGCCTGGCAGAGTGGCTAAACGGCCATCGGGAAGTGGAAACTGTCTATTTTCCCGGTTATAACGAAGTAGAAGTGCCCGGACAGGCCGACGGCCCCGGAGCAATGATTTCCTTTAGTTTAAAAGATGCCGCTTTGGCAAAAGAAGTGGTAAACAGGCTGCAGGTGATCACCTTTGCCGAATCGCTGGGTGGCGTGGAATCACTTATAACCTATCCTTACCTGCAAACCCATGCCGACATGCCACCTGAAACCCGCCAGAGACTGGGCATCCATGAACGTCTGCTCAGGCTGTCGGTGGGCATTGAGGATATCAGCGACCTGCAGGCCGACCTGGAGCAGGCCCTCACCCGCAAATGATAAGGATTGTGAGACAGAATCACCTGTCCCCCCTGTCTCAATGAATAAATTGGGACAGTTGACCTGTCCCCCTGTCCCAAAAAACTACCCCTCAGGGTTTTGCCTGAGGGGTAGTTTTTTATTCTTTCTTTTCTTTTACTGTTTTTTCGCCTTTGGCCTGTATTTTTGCTGCCGCTTCTGCTTCCATCTCTTCAAAGACGCGCAGTACCGCTTTTACCGAAGTGATTAGATTATCCCGTTCCGTTTCTGTCAGCCTCTCAGCCAGATTGCCGAAACGGCGGTTTCGCCGTTCAAAGACCAGGCTGGCCAACTGGCGCCCGTAGGATGTGAGATAGACCCGGACCACACGGCGGTCCTTTTCGTCCCCTTTGCGTTTCACCAGGTTGAGTTTTACCAACCGGTCCACCAGGCGGGTGGCGGCGCTTTCTGCCAGGTAGATTTCCTGGCTCAGGGCGCCCATGGTGAGATCATCCTGGATGTAGAGGATCAGCAGGGCGTTAATCTGTCCCGGTGTAATGCCCAGGCCCGTCAGTTCCCGCATTTCTTCAGCTTCCAGATAATGCATCAGTTTCGGAAAAATTTCCTGAAACGCTTTCGTGAACGCTTCGTATTGCTGCTCAGTCAAAATAAACCCTCCCTGAAATATATAATAATTCGTACTTTTGATACTGTGGGCTGCTTAATTTTCATAGATTATACCATGAACCATAGTAACATTACCAGATGTTTTACTTTAATCATAGCAAATATTGCAGAAAATGCAGCAAATAAAAAGAACCGAATAAAAAAACTTTTTAAAATTTTTTCAATTTAGCAGGAATTTTGGGTTCAATAACGAATTTGTCAGCATAAATATTTAACAAGTAAAAATATTTACAGGAGGTGCTAACCTGGTATGAGAAAGATTAAAAGCGCCGCTGTCCTGGGTGCCGGGACAATGGGAGCCAGTATTGCGGCCCATCTGGCCAATGTGGGAATCCCTTGTCTGGTCCTGGATATCGTGCCGCCGGGGTTATCGGAAGAGGAGAAAAAAGATCCGGCCCTGAGAACGCAGTTGGCTCGCCAGGGCGTGGAAAACCTGAAAAAGATGAAGCCTTCCCCGCTCTATGATGTAAACGATGTTAGCTTGCTGACACCGGGGAACCTGGAAGACGACCTGAGCAAAATTTCCGGCGTCGACTGGGTAATCGAAGTTGTGGCTGAAAGAATGGAGATTAAGAAGAGCCTTTTTGCACAGGTAGAAAAGTATTGGAAGCCGGGAACCATTGTCACCACCAACACATCCGGCTTGTCGGTAAATGAGATGGTGTCTGAGTGTTCTCCCGATTTTCGCAAGCACTTTTTCGGGACTCACTTCTTTAATCCTCCCCGCTACATGAAACTGCTGGAAGTTATCCCGGGAGAGGAAACTGATCCGGCCCTGGTGGAGTTTATGAAGGACTTTGGCGACCGGGTCCTGGGTAAGGGCGTTGTACTGGCCAAAGATACCCCGAACTTTATCGGCAATCGCATCGGTGTCTACGGTTTATTAGCTACTGTTGCTGCCATGAAGGAAGAAGGTTTTACCCCCGAAGAGGTGGATGCAGTGACCGGTCCGGCCATGGGCCGCCCCAAGAGCGCCACATTCCGCACTCTGGATATGGTGGGCCTGGACATTTTCCTCCACGTGGCCCAGAACGTAGGGGAAAAAGTTACGGAGGACTGGGAAAAGGCCGCCTTTGAGATTCCTGAGTTCCTGCAGCAAATGAATGAAAAACGCTGGCTTGGTGCCAAAACCGGTCAGGGTTTCTACAAAAAAGAGAAAAACGGTAAAGAGAAAAAGATTCTTACTCTGGATCTGGACACCATGGAATACCGTGAGCAGAAGAAAGCAAAGTTTGGCAGCCTGGAGGCGGCCAAGAATGCTTCATCTGTGCCGGGTAGAATTAAAGCTCTCTTAAAAGCCGATGACAAGGGCAGTGCTTTTGCCTGGAAGGCGCTGCGGGATATGATGATTTATTCTGCAGTCAAGGCCGAAGAGATTGCCGATGATATCGTCTCCGTTGACCGCGCCATGCGCTGGGGCTTTAACTGGGAGCTGGGGCCCTTTGAAAACTGGGATGCCATTGGTGTAAAGGAAACTGCCCAGCGCATTGAAGAGGATGGAAAAGAAGTGCCGGCACTGGTAAAAGAGATGCTGGCGGCCGGTATTGACTCCTTCTACAAAAAAGAAGAGGGCAAGACTTTCTTCTATGACTTTAAGACAAAGTCGTACAAAGAGCTGGAAGTACCCTTCGGCACCATTTTCATCTCCGACTATAAAGAAAAGAACGGTGTGATTAAGTCCAACACCGGCGCCAGCCTGATTGACATCGGTGACGGCGTAGCCTGCCTGGAAATCCATTCTCAGCGCCAGGCTCTGGGGCCCGATGTGCTCTCCATGATGATGAAGGCCGCAGATGAAGTGGAAAAGAACTGGGAAGGACTGGTGGTTGCCAGCGATACCAAGAACTTCTGCGTGGGCGCCAACCTGATGATGATTCTGATGGAAGCCCAGGCCGAAGAGTGGGATGAACTGCACCTGGCTGTCCGGCAGTTCCAGCAGGCCATGATGAGCCTGAAGTACTGCGACAAGCCGGTGGTGGCGGCACCGCACGGTATGGCTCTGGGCGGCGGTTATGAAATACTGGCCCATTGCGACCGCATTATGCCCGCCGCTGAGACCTACATGGGTCTGGTGGAGTTGGGTGTGGGGGTAATCCCTGCCGGCGGCGGTACCAAGGAAATGGTACTGCGCAGCTCAGAAGCACACATGGATAATAAAGATGTTGATTTAACACAAATGGTTATCAGCGCTTTCATGACGGTGGCACAGGCCAAAGTAGGCACCAGTGCCAAGGAAGCACAAAATCTGGGTTATATGCGTCCCACAGACCAGGTTGTGGTCAACCAGGACCGCCGCATTTTTGATGCCAAACAGGCCGTACTGGGCATGGCGCGGGCAGGTTATAAAGCGCCGCAAACCCGTAAGATCCGTGTTATCGGCGAAAACGGCCTGGGCACCATCAAGGCAGGTATCTTCAATATGAAGGAAGGGCGTCAGATCTCTGAATACGATGCCTTCCTGGCGGAGAAACTGGCCTACATTATGTGTGGCGGCAATGTGGATGCCAACACCTGGGTCACTGAGCAGTATCTGTTGGATTTGGAGCGTGAAGTATTTGTTGAGCTTTGCATGCAGCCAAAGACCCAGCAGCGGATGGCCCATATACTGAAAACCGGAAAACCGTTGCGTAACTAATTTGAGAATTTAAAGACAGGAGGGATAGAGATGAAAGAAGCGGTGATTGTCGCTGCGGTCCGCACACCGGTGGGCAGAGCAAAGCGCGGTGGGCTCAAAGATACACGGCCCGATGATTTGGCAGCACTGGTTTTGCAGGAAGTAATCAAACGCTCCGGCGTGCCTGCAGAGAAAATAGATGACATTATCCTCGGTTGTGCATTTCCGGAAGCGGAACAGGGGATGAATGTGGGCCGGATTGCGGCACAGATTGCAAAGCTTCCCGCTGAAGTTTCAGGGATGACGGTAAACCGTTTCTGTTCTTCAGGCCTGGAGAGTATTGCGCTGGCTGCGGCAAAAATCGGCATGGGAATGGCAGATGTGGTAATTGCCGGTGGTGTGGAAAGTATGAGCGCCGTGCCCATGGGGGGCAACAAAATGGCGGCCAACCCCACACTGATGAACGATTACCCACAGGCATATATGAATATGGGACTGACGGCAGAAAGGGTTGCCGAGCGGTATAATATCAGCCGGGAAGACCAGGACCAGTTTGCAGAGCGTAGTCACAGCCTGGCCGAAGAAGCTATTAAGTCCGGGAAGTTCAATGATGAAATTGTTCCGGTCCCGGTGAAAAAGAAATACTTTAACGCCAAGGGTCGGCTGGTGGTGGAAGAGGGTACCTTTACCATGGATGATGGTGTCAGGCCCGGGACCACTGCAGAAAAACTAGCTAAACTCCGTCCCGCCTTTATGCAGGGCGGCTCTGTAACGGCGGGTAACTCCTCACAGACCAGTGACGGGGCAGCAGCGGTGTTGGTAATGTCCAGAGAGAAGGCTGAAGAGCTGGGTGTTAAGCCCATTGCCGTATTCCGCGGTTATGCGGTGGGCGGTGTGGAAGCGGATGTAATGGGTATTGGTCCCGTTGCCGCCATTCCCAAGGTTTTGGCCCAAACCGGCCTCACAAAAGATGATCTGGATGTTATTGAATTAAACGAAGCCTTTGCCGCACAGGCGTTAGCTGTGGTGCGTACCCTGGAGCTGGATCCGGAGAAAGTTAATGTTAACGGCGGAGCCATTGCTCTTGGCCATCCGCTGGGCTGTACCGGTTCCAAGCTGACGGTGACACTGTTGTCCGAGATGGAGCGCCGTAATGCGCGCTACGGACTGGTTTCCATGTGTATCGGCGGCGGCATGGGTGCTGCCGGCATCATTGAACGACTATAAATGAGGTTGAAGGAGGTTTAATAAATGACTGATTTAATTAAAGGCGGTTCGTTTCTGATTTCCAAAACCGATCCGGAGCAGGTCTTTACACCGGAGGATTATAACGATTTTCATAAGATGGTAAACGACACTGTGGCAAACTTTATCAAGGAAAAGGTAATGCCCGCTTCCGAAGAAATTGAGAAAATGGAAGAAGGGGTTACCACCGGCCTGATGAAGCAGATGGGTGAATTGGGCTTTTTGGGCAGTGATATCCCGGAAAAGTTCGGCGGCTCCGAAGCCGACAAAATCACCTCTCTGATTATCACCGAGCAGGTTTCCCGCGGCGGTTCCTTCTCCGTGGCCTTTGGCGCCCACACTGGAATCGGCACCCTGCCCATCTTGTTCTTCGGTAATGAAGAACAGAAGAAGAAGTACCTCCCGGGCCTGGCCAGCGGCCAGAAAATTGCCGCCTACGCTCTCACCGAAGCGGATGCCGGCTCCGATGCCATGAACGCCAAAACTAAGGCTGTGCTCACCGAAGACGGCAAACACTATGTCTTAAACGGCTCCAAGCAGTTTATCACCAATGCCGCCTGGGCCGATGTGATCATTGCTTATGCCAAAATTGACGGCGAAAAGTTCACCGCCTTTATCGTGGACCGTGATACCCCCGGTGTCTCCATCGGTGCAGAAGAGCACAAGCTGGGCATTAAAGGCTCCTCCACCGCTTCTGTTATTTTTGAAGACGCCAAGGTGCCGGTGGAAAACGTGCTGGGCCAGATCGGCAAAGGCCATCAGGTTGCCTTTAACATCTTAAACATCGGCCGCTACAAGCTGGGTGTGGGCTGCTCCGGTGCCGCCAAGTATGCCCTGGAAGTGGCTTCTGCTTACGCTCAGGAGCGTCAGCAGTTTAACCTGCCCATTGCCAAGTTCGGCATGATTAAAAATAAGATTGCCGATATGAACATTCACACCTATATCACCGAAAGTATCTGCTACCGCACCGGCGGACTGATTAACTCTCTGGTGGAAAATCTGGATATGGACGCCGAAGATGCGGGCCAGAAAGTATCGGAAGGCATTCAGGAATATGCCACCGAGTGCTCCATCGTTAAGATTGTGGGTTCGGAAGCTCTGGATTTTGTGGCCGATGAGTGCGTGCAGATTCTGGGCGGCTACGGCTATTGCTCAGAGTACCCGGCGGAGCGGATCTACCGTGACAGCCGCATTAACCGTATCTTTGAAGGCACCAACGAAATTAACCGTCTGATTATCCCCGCCACCCTGCTGCGCAAAGCTCAGAAAGGCGAGATTCCTCTCATTGAAGCGGCCATGAAGCTGCAGGAGGAGCTGTTGATGCCCTCCATGCCCGAAGATTCCGATGAACTGCTGGGCAAAGAAGAGCAGGCCATTGAAAACTTCAAGAAGATCTTCTTGCTGGTATCCGGTACCGCCGCTCAGAAATACGGGGAAAAACTGATTAAGGAACAGGAAATCCTGGGCAGAATGGCGGACATGGTTGATGAGGTCTTCAGTGCGGAAAGCGCCATGCTGAGAGCCCGCAAAATTGCTGCCAAGCAGGGCGAAGAAGCTGCTGCTCTGGCTGTTAAGATGACTTCCTGCTACGTAAGTGATCTGGTACCCAAGTTTGATGCCTGGGCCAAGGAAGTTATTGCCGCCATGGAAGAAGGGGACACCAAGCGGACCCTGTTCTCCGTACTGCGTAAACTGACCCGCTATGAGCAGGACAATGTATTCCAGCTTAAGCGTGACATCGCAGATGCTGTATACAAGTCCAACAAGTATACAGTAATCGCGTAGCCAATACTCCTCCTCTTGAACCGCTCCTTGCTTGTGAGCGGTTCTTTTTTTCTGTTATAATAAAGATTGGAGAGGAGTGGGACTATGCTTGTTGTGGGGCTGACCGGCGGAATTGCCACAGGTAAATCCACCGTTGCCGGAATGTTTGCTGATTTAGGCGCCTACCGCATTGATGCGGATCAACTGGCGCGGGAAGTAGTTCAGCCGGGTAATCCGGCATGGGAAGCCATTGTGCGCTATTTTGGCGATGATATACTGGAAAAGAGCGGGCAGTTGGACCGCAAAAAACTGGGAGATATTATCTTTGCCGACCCCCAAATGCGTCAGGTATTAAACGGGATGACCCATCCTCCGGTGCGGGCGCTGCTGCGGGAGGAGCTGGCCCGGGCCCGGGACCAGGGTTCCTGTGTTGCTTTGGTGGAGGTGCCCCTGTTATATGAGGCCGGGTTTGAACGGGATGTTGACCGGGTCATCGTGGTGACCACAAGCCCCGCTGCTCAACGGTCCCGGCTCATGCAGCGCTCCGGTCTGACCCGGGAGGAGGCCCGTTTGCGCATTGAGGCTCAGATGCCTCTGTCGGAAAAAGTGGCTCGTGCCGATTTTGTCATTGATAATGACAAAACATTACCGGAGACAAAGGCCCAGGTTTTAAAAGTATGGCAGATCCTGCTGCAGGAGTGTGGTTGATGACCCAAAATATTAAATGGTTGCGCATGCTTTTTGTTATCCTGGTTTTTCTTTTACTAATAGCCGCTGTAATGCGCACACCGCAATTTCGCCGGCTTTCTTACCCCTATGCGTACCGGGAAATAATTGAAGAGTATGCCGCCGAATACAGGGTGGATCCCCTGTTGGTGGCTGCTGTAATCCGTGAGGAAAGCAAATTCAATGCCGATGCGGTCTCCCGCAAGGGAGCACTGGGCTTAATGCAGCTGATGCCGTCTACCGCCCAGTGGATTGCCCCTCAGGTAGGCATAATCAATCTCACCGATGAAATGCTTTTGGACCCGGAAATAAATATCCAACTGGGCACCTGGTATCTGGCCAACCTGGCCAAAGAGTTTGACGGCAGACACGAATTGGTGATTGCTTCATACAACGCCGGACGGGGAAAAGTGGCCTCCTGGCTCAGAGACGATGTCTGGACCGGCCGCTATGAGGATCGGGAGCAGATACCCTTTGGCGAAACCAGAATATTTTTGCAGCGTGTAATTGGCTCTTACCGCAACTATCAGGAACTATACCGCTAATAAATCCTGCAGCCGCGCTTTAATTTCAGCGCGGCTATTTTTTTCTAAAAAGAGCAAGGTTTTTTTAATAACTTGCAAAATTGTGCGTAGTATAATGGCACCAAAGCAAATTTACCGGGAAGATAAGCAATTATTGTCCGGGAAATGTAATCGTGTTAAAATAAACAAGGCATACTGGAGGTAGTGAAATGTCTGTGCGTACTATGCTGGACAAGAAAAGCTGGGCTGTGGTGGGCGTTTCCAAGAATAAGCGCAAATTCGGGTATAGGGTGTACAAAAGACTAAAAGATGCAGGCTACACCGTCTATGCCGTCAACCCCAATCTGTCTGAGTTGGACGGTGACCCGGTGTATGCAGACCTGGCTTCGCTGCCGGAGGTGCCGGAGGTGGTAAACTGTGTGGTTCCACCGGAGGTTACCACCAGCATTATCCCCCAGTGTGCAAAAGAAGGGATAAAATATGTCTGGATGCAGCCCGGTGCCGATTGCCGGGAAGCGTTTGCTCTGGCTGAGGAAAATAACATTGAAGCAGAGAGGGCATGCGTCATGGTAGAGCTGGGCAGGCTTTAAAACGGGAGGGATTGTGATGGCCGGCCATTCCAAATGGGCCAATATCAAACACAGAAAAGCACGGGTAGACGCGCAAAAAGGAAAGGTTTTCACCAAAATTTCCAAGGAAATCATGGCAGCAGTACGACAGGGTGGCGGTGACCCCAACAATAACTTCCGCCTGCGCCTGGCGCTGCAGAAAGCGCGTTCGGTTAATATGCCCAACGACAATATTCAGCGGGCCATCCAAAAAGGTGCCGGTGAATTGGAAGGCACCAATTTCGAGGAAATCATCTACGAGGGCTACGGCCCGGCGGGTACCGCGGTGATGTTGGAAATCCTCACCGATAACCGCAACCGTACCGCCGGTGAAATTCGCCATATTTTCTCCAAAAGCGGCGGCAGCCTGGGGGAAACAGGCTGTGTGGCCTGGATGTTTAACCGTCGCGGTTATCTGGAGGTGTCCAAAGAGGGCCATGATGAAGATGAGTTAATGCTTCTGGCTTTGGATGCGGGTGCTGAAGACTTTGAGGCCGGAGAAAATGCCTTTGAGATTTACACCCGTCCCGATGACTTTGAAGCGGTAAAAGAAAAAATGGAAGCAGAGGGTATCAGCTTCGGGGAAGCTGCCATCACCATGATTCCCGAAACCACGGTGGAGGTGCCGGATGTGGAAGGGGCTAAAAAAGCTCTGGCGCTCATTGAGGCTCTGGAAGACCATGATGATGTGCAAAATGCCTACACCAATCTGGATGTGCCTTCCGAAGTGATGGCGGAGTTGGAAAACGAATAAGTTCTTGCATAAACGCCCCCTGCACGGGAAATTTAGTATTAACAACCGTGAAAGGGGGTTTTTTCAGTGGTATCCAAAACAATAGGTACCATTTTGAAGATGATTGCCGTTTTTATGCTGGGCGGATTGGTCGGCTACGCTTCACTGCAGGTGGTGACCCGGCAGCCACCGCCTGATGATCAGCTGCCTTATGTGGCTCCACAACCGGCAGACCCGGACTTTTATGTTAATATGCAGGAAGCCATAGAAGATCCAGGCGGCTATTCTGAGCGGGAAATGATGTTTAGGGGTTATCTGGGCATTCATAATGACCGGATAGCTATCTTTCAGGGTACCCCGCCTGACGGAGTTTTACAGGATATAACCGAATATGAGGTGCGTGATGATTTGCGTCCGCAGCTGGAAGAAGGCGTTCCTTTTGAGGATATTCAGGAAATGCTGAGCCTCTTGGAGAACTACACCAGCTGAATAATGATTATGTTAACGGGCAATAATAATGCCATTGGAGGTGGCGCGGTGCGCTTTTCCCGGGAAACAGCGGGGCTCCCCGTCATCCATGCAGCCAGCGGACGGGAACTGGGGAAGCTAAGAGAATGGCTTCTTGATGAAAAAGGCGCCTCTGTGGTGGCCTTTGTGGCCGAAGGCAGCGGTTGGCTGCCTCACCGCCGTGTGTTTTCCTACCGTGACATTTTGAGCATGGGTAGCGATGCCATCCTGGTTAGCCGGGAAGGCGGCAATCCTGCCGGTGACCCGCCGCAAATAGAAGGACATCCCACCCGCCGTGTGCTGGGGATGCGGGTTATTTCCTACGGCGGATCCGAACTGGGCGTGGTGGAAGACATCTTGTTTGAAGAAGAAACGGGACGTGTTGCCGGGTGGCGTTTGTCCGCCGGCTTAATCGATGATATCCTGCAGGGCCGCCAGGTAATGGAGCCGCCCATGGACGTAAACATTGGTGAAGATGTGCTTATTATTCGTGACGAAACGAGGTGAGATTATGCATTGTCCGCTATGTGGCAGCATTGATACAGGAAAAGTAGGGACGGAGCAATATTACTGCTGGAACTGTCTGCATGAATTTGCAATGCAGGGACAGGAGGGATTCACCGCCTACTATGTGGATGAAGAGGGGACGCTGGTTTCATTGAATGAACTGGCACAGGATGGACAGGCGGTGGAAGAAAATTTATTGGGTTAGCTGAATTGACCCCTGCTTCCCCGCATAAGAATTAAGCAGATAGGGGGAAGTGGCGTGGATAAAAACCATAAGCATCATAGCATTTATGTGCGCTACGGAGTCATTAGTGTTGCCGCTGCACTGATTTTTCTGCTGCTGTATTGGCTCTACAGAGTGGGAGCGGCGGCATTTTTGGTTCTGCTGCCGTTTTTTCTGGCAATTATTTTGGCCTATATCTTAAACCCCCTGGTAGAGTTCCTGGAGAATCGCCGCATTCCGCGACATCTGGGGATTTTACTTATTTATGCTGTCTTTTTTTCCACCATTTTTTTAATCGGTATCTCCACCATTCCCACTCTGCTTTTGGAACTGCAGAAACTGGGCGAGAAAATTCCTGATTATACCCGGCATGTGCAAAGTTTTCTTTTACATCTGCAGTCGGATTACCAGCGCATTAATATGCCGGAAAACATCCGCCTGGTATTGGACGAAAACATTGTGGCCCTGCAGGAAAACCTGCAGGATGTGGTGGAGCGGGTCACAGGCACTGTCCTTAGCCTGTTTGCCCACACCTTTACTATCTTGATTATCCCTCTGTTGGTGTATTACATTTTGCGGGATATGGAAAGCCTTAAACGCTCCTTTGTCATGCTCTTTCCCAGTCGCTACCGTAAATGGGTGGCTTCCATGGGCAGTGAGATGGACCGCACTCTGGGAGCCTATTTTCGGGGCATGCTTTTAATTTCCTTTCTGGTAGGGCTCTTGACCTATGTGGGGCTTACAATAATCGGAGTGGACTTTTCCCTCCTTTTGGGCATTATTGCCGGGCTGACCAATATCATTCCATACTTCGGCCCCTTAATCGGCGCCGTACCGGCAGTCCTCATCGGCCTTTTGCATTCACCGGCCCTGGCTTTGCAGGTGGTGGTGGTGATAGTTATTGTGCAGCAGATTGAAAGTCAGTTCATAACCCCGCAAATTTTGGGGCGCAGCCTGGGCCTGCACCCGCTGATTGTTATCTTTGTGCTCATCGTGGGCGGAAGGTTCTTTGGCCTGGTTGGGTTAATATTTGCCGTTCCCTTTGCGGCTATGGTGCGTATCTTTTTTAAACACGCCATCGATTTGGCCGCCAATCGCTAAAAACTCAATGCACCAGAATGGGCAGAAGTCCGCGCTTTATTGACATTGTTCACTTTCCTCTTATATAATGGTTTGTGAAACGAAGCAGGGAGGTTTTGGCATGAAGTCCAAAGAAATCCGTTCCACATTCCTGGAATTTTTCAAAGGTAAAGAACATCTGGTTTTACCCAGTTTTTCTTTAATACCGCAAAATGATCCAACATTGTTGATGGTAGGTGCCGGCATGGCACCGCTCAAGCCTTATTTTACGGGAGAAAAAACGCCCCCCAAACCCCGCGTGGCCACTTGTCAGAAATGCGTACGCACCCCGGATATTGAGCGGGTGGGCCGCACATCCCGTCACGCCACATTCTTTGAAATGTTGGGCAATTTTTCTTTTGGGGATTATTTTAAGGAAGAAGCAATTCTCTGGGCCTGGGAGTTGGTAACCACCGGTTATAAGTTGCCGGAGGACAAGCTGTATGTCAGTGTTTATCTGGACGATGACGAAGCCTATGATATCTGGCATAAAAAAGTGGGCATTGCTCCGGAGCGGATATTCCGCCTGGGCAAGGAAGATAATTTCTGGGAAATCGGACAAGGCCCCTGCGGACCCTGCTCTGAGATTTACTATGACCTGGGAGCAGACCGTGGCTGCGGCAGGCCCAACTGTGAAGTGGGCTGCGACTGTGACCGCTTTCTGGAAGTATGGAACCTGGTATTTACCCAGTTTAACTGCACCGAAAGCGGTGAATATGTGCCGCTGACACAGAAAAACATTGACACCGGGGCCGGCCTGGAGCGTTTGGCTGTGGTGCTGCAGGGCGTAAACAACCTATTTGAAATTGACACAGTCCGTCCCCTGTTGGACCACTTTAGCAAAGTGACAAAAACAGAGTACGGCAAAGACCAGGAGAAAGACACTTCCCTGCGCATTATAACCGAGCATCTGCGCGGTATCTCTTTTATGGTGGGTGACGGTATCCTGCCCGGCAATGAAGGCCGCGGCTATGTACTGCGCCGTCTTTTGCGCCGCGCTGTTCGCCACGGAAAAATTTTGGGTGTGGGTGAACCGTTTTTGCACAACGCCGTTAACCTGGTAGTGGATGAATACGGCGAATTCTATCCCGAGTTGGCCAAAGGCCGTGAATATATCCAAAAAGTGGTTCGTCTGGAGGAAGAGCGGTTCCATGAAACCCTGGAACAGGGGATGAAAATCCTAGATGAGCTGATGCACAAAGCAGGGCCGCGCGGTGTACTGCCCGGCGATGCCGCTTTCAAGCTCTATGATACATATGGCTTCCCCATTGATTTGACCAAGGAAATCCTTGCTGAAAATAAACTTATTCTGGATGAAGAAGGGTATCAGGAAGCACTGGAAGCGCAGCGGGAGCGGGCCAGAAGCGCCCGCGGCGCCAGCGTGTTTGGCAAGGATGACACCGACTATGAGTCCCTGCGCCAGCTGACCACCGAGTTCACCGGCTACGATTCTCTGGAAGCTGAGGGCGAGGTGCTGGCCATCTTAAAAGACGGCCAACCGGCAAGTGCCGTCTCCGAAGGTGATGAAGCGGAAGTGGTGCTTAGCGTGACGCCTTTCTACGGTGAGCGGGGCGGCCAGGCCGGCGATACCGGTATTATTATCACCGACGGCGGGACCATGGAAGTAACCGACACGGTGATGACTCCCTTTGAACAGGTGATTCACCGCGGCAGTATTAAACAGGGTACCGTCAGCGTGGGAGATGCGGCAAAGGGTAAAGTATTTGCGCCCGGCCGCAGTTCCATCTGCCGCAACCATACGGCCACACACCTGATTCACACCGCCTTGCAGGAGGTTTTGGGTGAACATGTCAAACAGGCCGGGTCGCTGGTGACACCGGATCGCCTGCGTTTTGACTTTACCAATTTAAGCGCCGCTACTCCGGAGCAGCTGGCGGAAGTGGAGCAGAAGGTAAACGAGAAAATCTGGGCCAATGAGCCGGTTTCCGTTACACTGGCCAGCCTGGATGAAGCCAAAGACATGGGGGCCACCGCCCTCTTTGATGAAAAATACGGTGATGCGGTGCGCATAGTACGTGTAGGCGACTACAGCATGGAACTTTGCGGCGGAACCCATGTGCAAAGCGCCGGGGAAATCGGCCTCTTAAAAATCGTCTCCGAGGCCGGCATCGGGGCCGGTATGCGCCGTATCGAAGCGCTGACCGGAGCAGCCGCCTACCGGTGGTTTGCCCAGCGCAACCAGCTTCTGGAGCAATGCGCCGCACAGCTTAAGTCCTCCCCCGAGCAACTGCCCGAAAGAATTTCCGGACTGCAGGCCGAATTTAAGGATTTGCAGCGGGAATACCAGCGTCTGCAGCTGAAACTGGCCGGGATGGAAGTGGACGGATTGCTCTCTGAAGTATCGCAAAAAAGCGGTGTGCCTGTCCTAAGTGCCCGGGTCAGCGCCGGCAACATGGAAACCCTGCGGGAAATGGCCGACCGCCTCAAGAATAAACTGGGCTCCGGCATCATTATTCTGGGAGCCGCAGCGGAAGGAAAAGTACTGTTAGTAGGTGCTGTAACAAATGATTTGGTAAAGGCCGGATACCATGCCGGTAAGCTGGTGGGCGAGGTGGCCAAACTGACCGGCGGCGGCGGCGGCGGCCGACCCGATATGGCCCAGGCCGGCGGCAAAGATCCGGATAAACTGGAATCGGCTTTGGAGAAAGTTGATAGTTTGGTTGAAAACCAAAAGAAATAAAAGGAAATTACCGGGCAAGATAGAATTATAACAATAACAAAGCCGGGGGGTGAAGGTATGGAAAATTCATTTGACCAGACCATGAAATTCAAGCGGACAACCGAAGATGAGGAGTATCAGGCAAGGGATGTTTTTGCCATTGTGTACGGTGCATTAAAGGAGAAGGGTTATAATCCCATTAACCAGATTGTGGGCTATCTTCTGTCCGGCGACCCGGCCTATATCACAAGCCACAATAACGCCCGTGTGCTAATCCGCAAACTGGAAAGGGATGAGCTGCTGGAAGAAGTGGTGGGCACTTATCTTAAGCAGCTGGACAATCAGGCTTAATCTTAACACCTGAGGTGAATACATGCGAATTCTCGGATTGGATGTGGGGGACCGCACCATCGGTGTGGCGGCCAGTGATGCGCTGGGTTGGACGGCGCAGGGCCTGGAAGTCATCCGACGCACTACCTGGGAAAATGACCTGAAACGAATCCGGGAACTGGTGGCAGAATATGAAGTTTCCCTGATTGTGGTGGGATATCCCAAAAATATGAATAACACCGTGGGGCCCCGGGCCAAACTGTCGGAGGAGTTTGCCGACAAGCTGTCAGCAGAGCTTAATCTGCCCGTCAAACTGTGGGACGAGCGCCTCACCACCATGGAGGCGGAGCGGACCCTTTTGTCGGCAGACATGAGCCGCGCCAAACGGAAAAAAGTGATAGATAAAATGGCGGCGGTGCTGATTTTACAAAACTATCTGCAGGCGAACCCGGGAAAGTAAAAATGGATAAAAACAGGAAATTTTGTCAAGAATATAGACGTTTACTCTAAAGAAGGAAGAGGTGTATAATAGAATGACAGAGGAAACCCGTGATGATATTGTCACGCTTGTAGATGAGGACGGGCAGGAACACAGTTTCATGGTTTTGGACATCATCCCCGTCAATGAAAATGAGTATGCCATTTTGGTTCCCACCGAAGAAGGACTGATTAACAGTGAGTCTGAGGAACAGGAAGCGGTAATCTTCCGCATCGATGAAGCGGAAGGAGAACAGACGCTGACTGTGGTGGAAGACGATGACGAATGGGAATCTGTAGCCCAGGCCTGGGAAGAGATGACCGGCATTGAGGCTGAAGAAGAATAGACACTGACTCCCCGGAGGAATCATGATGATGATGCGCACTTCGCTGCGGTTGGCAGGAGGGTTTTTAGTCCTGCTGGCCGTGGCGTTTGGCTTATTGGCCTTTCAACTTAATACCTTACTGCAACCGGTGGATGTGCCGGCCATGGCGGAAGAGCAAATATTGGTCTCCATTCCCCAGGGCTCTTCATCCACTCGCATCGCCAATATTCTGGAAGAGGAAGGCCTGGTGAGAAACGCCACCGTTTTTCGCTTCTACGCCAAATTCCAAGGCATGGACCAAGGCCTGCAAGCAGGAAACTACCTGCTAAGCTACGGCATGGATATGGATGAAATCCTGGCGGAATTGTCTGCAGGCAACGTCTACCGTCCCACTGTCTCCGTTACCATCCCGGAAGGGCTCACTCTGGAACAAATAGCCCAACGCCTGGAAGACCGTGGCCTGGCAGATGCCGATGAGTTTATGGACCTGGCCGGAGAAGCAAAGCCGGCCATGGGACAAACTCATCCTGAAATGCGCTACGCAATGGAGGGGTATCTTTTCCCCGACACCTACGAGTTTGACGAAGGTGTCTCAGCCGAAACCATCCTGAGCCGCATGCAAACCCGCATGGAAGAAGTCTTCACCGCAGAAATGCGGGAGCGAGCCCAAGAGTTGGGCCTGAGCCTGCATGAGGTGATGACGCTGGCTTCCCTGGTGGAGCGGGAAGTACAGGCCCCCCAGGAGCGGGAAACGGTGGCCGCCGTTATGCACAACCGCATGGCCATAGGCATGCCGCTGCAAATTGATGCCACAGTACTCTACGCTCTGGGAGAACACCGTGAACAGGTTCTCTATGTGGATTTGGAAGTGGAATCCCCTTACAACACCTACTACGTCTCCGGCCTGCCCCCCGGCCCCATTGCCGCACCGGGCCGCGGTGCCATTATGGCAGTGCTGTATCCGGAAGATGTGGATTATCTCTATTACGTTCTGAAAAGAGACGGCACAGGTGAGCACTATTTTGCCCGCACGTATGCCGAGCATCAGCAAAATATCCGCCGATCCCGTAATAACCGACAGTAAAGAGGAACCGCCATGCATAAACCTGAAATCCTGGCTCCGGCCGGTGATCTGGAAAAACTGAAAATGGCAGTAATCTACGGCGCCGACGCCGTTTATCTGGCGGGAAAACAGTTTGGTATGCGAGCCTTTGCCGGTAACTTCACCGAAGAAGAAATGAAAACAGGCGTGGACTTTGCTCACCAACACGGTGTCAAAGTGTACGTCACCATCAATATCTTCGCCGGCAATGAAGATATCGCCCAACTTCCTGCATACCTTAAAACATTAGCCGACACGGAAGTGGACGCCCTGATCGTTGCCGATCCGGGCGTTTTTGCCCTGGCCCGGGAAACGGTACCGCAGCTACCCTGCCACTTAAGCACCCAGGCCAACACCACCAACTGGAAAAGCGCCAGGTTCTGGCAGGATGCCGGCGTAGCACGCATTGTTTTGGCCCGGGAACTGACCCTGCCGGAAATTGCGGAAATCCGCTCTCACACGGACCTGGAGCTGGAGGTCTTTGCCCATGGAGCCATGTGTTGGGCCTATTCAGGACGCTGTTATCTCAGCCACCATATGGAAGGACGCAGCGGCAACCGCGGCCAATGTGCCCAGGCCTGCCGCTGGAAGTACCACCTGATGGAGGAAAAACGTCCGGGAGAATACCTGCCTGTCTATGAAGATGAACGCGGCACCTATATTCTAAATGCCCGGGATCTCTGCCTCATTGAACACATTCCCGATTTGGTCAAAGCCGGTGTAAACAGTTTTAAAATAGAGGGCCGCATGAAAAGTGTCTATTATGTAGCCACCGTCACCAGGGCTTATCGCCAGGCACTGGATGCTTACCTGGCAGATCCGGACAATTATACCCTTGATCCGGCCTTAAAAGATGAGCTGCATAAAATAAGCCACCGCCCTTACTCTACCGGATTTCTCCACGGCAATCCCGGGGTAAAGGGCCAGGTCCCGGAGACCACAGCCCAGGTGGCAAGCCATGAATTTGTGGGAGTGGTCCAAAGCTATGATGCCCTAAACAATCGGGCTGTGGTGGAGATGCGCAACCGCTTTGCCGTCGGAGAACAACTCGAGGTGGCCGGCCCGAAAACTCCCAGCCGTCACTTCACCGTAAAAGACCTGCGCAATGCAGAAGGCGCCCCCATTGAGGAGGCTATCCGGGTGCAGGAACACGTATCCCTGCACATGCCCTTTGCAGTGGAGGAATTTTCCCTGATTCGCCGGGCCAAAAGTGTATAAAATAATGCCCCGCATGAAAGACTATAATTTTAGTCTATCCTGCGGGGTGTTCTTATGTCTAAAAGAATTGAACGCCAAAAAAGAATCGTTATATTAACCATGCTCTTTTTTCTCCCTGTTTTTGTCCTCCTGGGCCGCTTATTTCAGCTGCAAATCCTGGAGGGTCCGCAGTATGCCCGCATCGCAGTCAACCAGCGCTCACTGCGCTATGATTACAAACCCACCGGCCGCGGCCAGATTCTGGACCGGGAAGGCGTATCCCTCTTAGATAGTCAATGGAAACCGGTTACCGTATTCTTTGAGCCCATCCTGGACGGTGAGACCCGGGAAATCCTCTCCCGCCATGCAGAGACTCGGCCAGATCAATCGGTCTTTGCCTTTGGCCCGGAAAGCACCATCAACCGGGAATTGGGAGATATGCCGCGCGAAGGCGTAATCTCTGCGTTGGAACAGGTGCGCTACGGATATAACTCTCTGGCACCCCATGTCACCGGCTTTGTCCAACAAGCCACCAACAATATGTCGGGTTTGGAGCGGGCCTTTAATGACGAACTGTCGGCGGGTCGTCCCTTTTCCGTGGCGGCCATTGTGGATGCCCGCGGTAACCTGGTAGAAGGCCTGGGGTACCGTGACTGGCGCGGCGATGACACAGGCCGCCCCTACAGCATTATAACCACCATTGACAGCCATATCCAAGCCACAGTAGAGCAGGTTTTGGCCGATGCCGACCTAAGCGGAGCTGTGGTGGTGATGGAGCCGCACTCCGGAGACATCCTGGCCATGGCCTCCTATCCGGACTTTAAACCCCGGGCACTCTATACCGGCCTTGAAGTCCAATATGACCGCGAAAACCATTTAAATAAAGCTATCCGCCCCTATGAACCCGGTTCAGTGTTTAAAACAGTTCTAACTGCCGCCGCCCTGGAAGAAAACATGGCTTCAGAAACTTACTATTGTACCGGGGCCATTGAATTAAGTGACGACACCTCCATACGCTGCTATCGCGGGGAGGCCCACGGCGAAGTGGACCTCAGGCAGGCCCTCACCGTATCCTGTAACGTTTACTTTGTCTGGCTGGGACAAAAGCTGGGCCGGGAAACGCTGCAGGAAACAGCCGAAAGATTCAAACTAGGCAGTGTTACCGGTATCCCCCTGGGAGAGCATGCCGGCCAAATTCCCTCCCCGGCCCAGATGCCTTTTTTAGGCGACCTGGGCAACGCCTCCATCGGGCAGGGTAAAGTGCAGGTTACCCCACTGCAGATTACCAGAATGATGGCCACCATCATCAATAACGGCCGCGATGTTTATCCGCGTCTGGTCTCGGAAATCATCGACAGCCAGGGTAACACCGTCAGAGAATTCCGGGTCTATACCGGCACGCAGGTCATCCACCCCGCCGTATCTCGCAGCCTCAGGAGCATGCTGACCGACGTGGTCCAGTCCGGCACCGGCACCGGGTCCCGCATCTATAGCCCAGACTACCTGATAGCCGGCAAAACAGGAACAGCACAGGCCACGATGGAAGGCGAGCCGATTGAACACTCCTGGTTTGCCGGCTATGCTGAACCAGACGGCCAACCCCTGGTCATCACCGTCTTTCTGCACGGAAAGGACAAACCCCTATACTCAGGCCCAGGTCGAGACGCCACGCCCGCCACCCAAATTTTCCGACGCATAACCGACAATCTCCACTAACCACACACAACGGGACGGACCTTTTGTGTTGTTATGTTACTATTTACCAGTCACAAATAAGCACCCTCCGCATATTATGTTAAAGATGACATCTGTGAGGGGGTGCTTTTTTGCTACCGTTTATTACCATTGTGGCGGCCGTCGTGAAAGAAATCGTGTTGCTTGTTTCCTACTTAAATAACAATTCATTCCCCCAGCCGTTAAAACCGCAGGAGGAAAAGAAGTATCTGGCCCTGATGGCCAAAGGTGATGAGGAAGCCCGTAGTATTCTGATTGAACGAAATCTTCGCCTGGTGGCACACGTAATTAAGAAGTTTGAAAATACCGGTGAGGATCAGGAAGACCTGATTTCCATCGGTACAGTAGGTTTAATCAAAGCCATCGATTCCTTTAATAACAACAAAGGAACGCGTCTTGCCACATACGCCGCCCGCTGCATCGAAAATGAAATACTTATGCACATCCGCGTCATCACCAAACGCAAAGCTGAAGTGCTCTTACATGACCCCATCGGCACAGATAAAGAGGGTAACGAAATCACCCTTTTAGATGTCCTGGGTTCCGACGAAGAACTGGTCCTAAACGAAGTAGACCGCAAGATGCTGGAAGCCAAACTTTACGAAGTAATCAAAAAGCTCAAACTCCGCGAACGCACAGTCCTGGCCATGCGCTTTGGCCTACCCATGGGCCGCCGCAAAACCCAAAAAGAAATCGCCAAATCCCTGGGCATCTCCAGATCCTACGTCTCCCGCATTGAAAAGAAAGTGATAGCAAAAATAGCGGAGGAGTTCCGCCAAGAAAGACAAAGTTTATAGTATCTAATTACAGATATTAAAGGATCCTCCTGAACAACAGCAAAATGGTAGATAATCTGAAAGGACAGACAAGGAAATACACCTAGTCTGTCCTTTTTTTTGGGTTCTGGATTTCATTACTATATAAAAGTGCCTACACTTTATTGAAAAATGGGTCAAGGGCTACGTTACACCTACAGCCTGGGCAACCGTACCGGCATCAATGCCATCCAAAACAACGCCAGTATCTACAACGTTTCCTACCAGTACAACGAACTAAACCAGCTGACACGCCTAAGCGACCCAACAGGCAAAGACTTTACCTTCACTTACGACAGCGCCGGTAACATCACAGAAATCGCCTACCCCAACAACACCGTTACTGCCTTGGCCTACGATGACGCCAACCGGATGGTATCGGTACAAAGCATGACTGATATCGGCGAAACACTGGCAGACTACACCTACGCATATGACCCCAACGGTCGCCGTACCTCCATGGTACGGGACGGCGCAGACACAACCAACTATCAGTATGACGATTTAGGCCAGTTAACCGAGGTCACCGACAGCCGGGGTACCATCACCTACACCTATGACCCGGTTGGCAACCGCGTTGCCTTAACCGGCCCCAACAGTACCGTCAACTACACTTACGACGCCGCAAACCAACTACTAACTGCCGGAGATGTCACATACACCTACGACAATAACGGCAACCGCTTAACCAAAACAGACACAAGCGGCCTCACCCGCTACAGCTACGATGACCTTTTCCCGTTAAACTGGACACTTCAGAGTTAGCTATTCTCCTTAAATCACACAATTGCTTGGAAATCTGTTATTACACCATTTTGTAATCAAGCTGCTAATGCCGCTAACCTGGCATCACAGCTAATATATTTAAGCCGCCAGTGGCTTCTCTTCGAAGGACTTTCTATAGTCTGCAGGGGTCATATAGCCAAGAGACTGGTGCCGCCTTTTACGGTTGTAAAATATCTCGATGTACCAGAATATATCCCGATGGGCCTCTTCACGGGTTTCATATTTCTTATGGTAGAGCATCTCGCATTTTATGGTGCCGAAAAACGTTTCTGCGCAGGCGTTATCGTAGCAGTTGCCTTTACGGCTCATACTGCATACCATTCCGTTCTTCTTAAGAAGTTTCTGATAATCTTTGCTACAATATTGCACCCCTCTATCAGAGTGATGAACTAATCCCGGTGATGGTCGGAAACGTTTAATTGCGCTTTCAAGGGCTTTAATGCAGAGTTCTGTTTTCATATTGTCAGCAGTTGCCCAGCCAACAATATCTTTTGTACATATATCCTTAACGGTGGCCAGGTATAACCAGCCTTCAACGGTATTTACGTAGCTGATATCGGTAACCCAGACGGCTCCAGGCTTGTCAGCTTTAAAGTTCTGGTTTAAAAGATTCTCTGCTACCGGGAGTTGATGATTTGAGTCTGTGGTGGCTTTAAACTTTCTCTTGCGCCTGGAGTACAATCCATTACGTTTTTGGATGCCATAAAGCCTTTCGCGGCTGCATTTAGGAAAGTGTTCCCGTACGTCTTCCAGCATTTTGTCTAAACCGCATATGCCTTGACAATCAGCATGACTTTTCTTAGCAATTTCAAGGATTTTTTCATTCTCAAGAGCCCGCTTGCTGGGACCTCTGTTTTTCCAATCATAAAAGCTGCTCCTTGGTACTTCAAGGTGTTTGCACAACTTCTCAACCGGGAACTGGGAGCTTAGTTCGTTGATGTGTAGGTAGATTACTTTTTCCGGTTGTCTTTTACGAAGAGTGCTGTAGCCTTTTTTAAAATGTCGACAGCCTCTTCAAGTTCACCGCTTCTGCGCTTCTCAGCTCTTAGCTGGGCCTCGAGCTCAAGGATCCTCGCACTTTCAGGATTCTGCCGCTTTTTCTCTTCTTTAAGCCAATTCCGTAATGTCTGAGCGTTTATCCCCAGGTCCTTTGCGACACCATTAACGGATCTGCCACCTTCCTGAACGAGCTTAATGGCATCCTTCTTAAATTCTTCACTGTACCGGTTTGCATTGCTTGACATTTTTATCTCCTCCACATGGTTATTATACCTAACTCATGTGTGTCCAGCAATTCGGGTACAGGTCACGACTTCCAAAACCGCATGACCGGCATCATCACCCCCACCGCAGAAGTAGCCTACACCTATGACGGCGACGGCAGAAAAGTAAGCCGGACAAGTACTCTCTCCGGAGAACTGTATTACCTCTATGACGGCGCTACCGTTATTATGGAGAGCACCACCTCCGATTTTGCAAGCGTAGTGAAATATACTGCCGGTCTTGAGGGGCTCTTAAACAGGATTTCAGCAGACGGCAGCGAAGCATATTATTACCATGATGCCCAAGGTAACCTGGGCGCTATAGCAGATGCACTGGCAGAGTTAACCGATACGCTGGCTTATGACCCCTGGGGTGCAGTAATTAACCGTACCGGTACTACTAATGAACAGCGTACATATGTAGGAAAGTATGGGGTGGAACACGACCCGGATGCAGGCCTGTTACACATGGGGGGCCCGCTTCTATGACCCAGCAACAGGTGTCTTCCTGCAAAAAGACCCCTTTAAGGGTTATTTGGATGACCCCACCACTCTGCATCCTTATATGTACACCAGAAACGACCCGGTTAATAAGATTGACCCGTCGGGGTTATTCTGGGGTGAAATTAAGGGTGCTGGACAAAGAATTGTCCAGGGTTTACAGAATGTAGCATCGACTGTAACAAAGAGAGCCGGCGAAGCAGTGCAAACGGCTAAGGAGACGTATCAGTCATTAACACAGACCGTAAAGAAGGGTGTTGCCACAGCGGAGTCGAAGCTAAGGCAGTCTTCGCAAAAAGCGGCATCCAGAGGAAGAGACCTTGTTCGGGCTGCTGCCGACAGAGGGACGCAAGCTTTAGAGTCAGGCAGAACATTTGTAGATAATATCAATCGGGACAGGATAGAAGCAGGCATATCCAAAGCAATGACGGGAGGAATATACACGGCGATTGGTGTAGTCGCTGTAGGAGTTGCTGCTTCCGTCCTGACAGGTGGTGCTGCTACCCCGCTATTAGTGGCCGCAATTGCCGGTACTTCTCAGTTACTGGTTAAGGCGATTGCGGTGACGACCATCGGTACTGGAGCATATACGGCGGCAACGGGTGTCTCGGATATGTGGGAAGCCGGCCAGGATGTAGGGTATGGGTTATCGGGCAGCAGTGGGCACTCCGTCAATCTAATAAAAGACAAAGTCTTTAAAGGTAATGAGGGAGCATACCGAACATCTCAGTTCGTAGCCGCCACGGTATCAACAGCCGGAACAGCATATTTGGGCCAAATAGCTCAAGGGCTACAGGCAACGAATAGTGGCGGAGGGGCCACCGCTGGTGTTAAAGAGGGAACGCCTAACTTTGGTTGGAACATGAAAAGAGGAGGCGATGTAATAAATGGAAGAAAATACTCTGGGCATGCTCTTGAAAGAATGGCACCAAATACACTTGAGGTAAGAGCTGAACTGCATACAAGGGCAGTTCAGAGAGCAAAGGCTGTTGGATTAAAGCCTGGTTCAAAAGAATATAGCGATTTTATCAATAAGCATATAGACCCAAGGGGTGTTCCTCCAATTGTTGTTGAAGATGCTATAAGAAATACAACAATGGTTCCGGGAAAAGATGCTGGAACATTTGTACACCAAAATTCTAATGTAAATGTTATTGTTAATAGTGCTGGTGATGTAATAACTGTTATTCCAAAATAAAGGAGGCTTTATGATGTTTATACAATATGATGAATATGAGTTGCTTGAACTCTTTGAAAGTGAGCCTATATTAATTGCAGAAAAGGAAGCTGGAATGTTCATTTACAGTTTAAGCAATGCTTTAGGGTTCAAACTTGTGATGAGCTTATCAGTTTATGAAAACCAATGTAATGTAAGCTTAAGCTATGTTGACGATATAATTTTTGATATTCAATTAAGTAATGTAAAGAGTATGAAATCAGATGGCAAGCAAATTAGAATTAACAGAAAAGAGAATAAAATTGATGTGATCATTGGTTTTAAGCCCAATTTCTCACTAAGGATAGATAATATTTAGCTTGCTTAGGTCACACAGTTTCGGCTGATGTGACCTTTCTTTCTTTAACCATTCAAATAGAAGCAGGCATATCAAAAATTGCCAATGCTTCCCCGTTACTGGTTAAAGCGATTGCTGTGACGACCATTGGTACCGGAACATATACGGCAGCAACGGGTGTCTCGGATATGTGGGAAGCCGGCCAGGATATAGGGCATGGGCTCTCAGGCAGTAATCGACACTCCGTCAATTTAATAAAAGACAAAGTCTTTAAAGGTAATGAGGAAGCATACCGAACATCTCAGTTCGCAGCCGCCACGGTATCAACAGCCGGAACAGCATATTTGGCACCAATAGCTCGGGGACTACAGGCAACGAATAGTGGCAGAGGAGCTACCGCTGGTGTTAAAGAGGGAGCACCTAAGACTAATCCTATAGAGAATATTAAGTACACAGATAAAGTCAAAGCACAAATGAAGCAAGGGGATTATCATAGTTTCCAGAAAGTGTAGACGGCTTTGGTGCTAATGGCAAGGTTGCCCCGATAACCGGCGGAGATAAAATAATGAGAACAAAGGTTGAAATACCGGGGGGTTACACAGGCAAAGAAGGCATATTTGAATATATCATTGAGCCTGATGGTAACATGTAACCATAGGCTATTCAAACCCAATAAATGGTAAAGGAAGGGTGTATTTTAGTGAATGAGAAATATACTTGCTTGCCAAAAGAATTATTGAGTATGGGGCAAAGTCTTGAGTCTATGGGTATATCTGAAATAGCTTGGAAAAGTCAAGATGCTTTAAGGGTGATTGATTTTTTAGCTAATCATGGGTACACAATTCTCGGTGGAGATGTTTATACATGTATAGAAAACGGAATCCAATCAACATATGACAGTTGGTATATAAATAAGTCACACAGCGAAAACTTTGTTCGTGATAGCAGAGAAAAGGCGTTTGAGTACATTACTCATTACAAAAAATATAATGGAGATAATTACCTTTATAGCATTATATTTGAATGTGCATAGTAAAAAGAAAGGTCACACAGTTTTGAATGTGGCTTTTCTCTTTTGGCTTCAAACATCATTCAAGATATCCCATTCCCTGATCCTGTGGGCCTAAAGCAACGCTGCATCCTTATATGTACACCAGAAACGACCGGGTTAATAAGAGTGATGGTACGTCGGGGTTGTTTTGGGGTGAAATTAAGGAAACAATTAGCTCCGGGTTTGACTCCCTGAAAAGTACCTTAAGAATGTCGCTACACAGGTAAAGACAGATATAAACCACAAGTCAACGAAATCACCCTTTTAGATGTCCTGGGTTCCGACGAAGAACTGGTCCTAAACGAAGTAGACCGCAAGATGCTGGAAGCCAAACTTTACGAAGTAATCAAAAAGCTCAAACTCCGCGAACGCACAGTCCTGGCCATGCGCTTTGGCCTGCCCATGGGCCGCCGCAAAACCCAAAAAGAAATCGCCAAATCCCTGGGGATTTCCCGTTCCTACGTTTCCCGCATTGAAAAGAAAGTGATAGCAAAAATAGCCGAAGAATTTCGCCAGGAAAGACAAAGTTTATAGGATGTAATTACCGATATACAGCACATCGAAACAAATTAGTAATGGTAAATGGCAGACAAGGGCCTCACCTTGTCTGCCATTTTTATTTGATCATTGCGAGATGAGTCTGCAATTACTATAAGTTATTAAATATAGGACCAGAGTCCTAATCAGAAGTGGACTTGTAGTCATTGTAAAAAAACACGTTATGGAATATTATGGTATAAAAGAAAATTATAAAAGACTCGCCAAAAATTACTCGAGTAGACCGCTACATTGCAGCCCTATGGAGTACTGCTGTAACATCAGTGACGACACTGATAATTGGTTCCTCTACAATGATTTGTACGAAGTTCCGACCATATTGGGGTGCTGGGTTACAAAAATAATTTAGCTAGGAGTTTAAGAATGAAAAAGCACCTTATGGTTAAGCCTTCTGTCGGTATCCTGGGTACAGCGTTACTATTGCCCGTATTTATTGCAGGAATAGGAGTGTACTATCATTTTAATAAACTTATAGGTTTTTTGCTTTTACTCGTATTTATATATTGCGTATTAGAAGTAATAAATGTGTGTTTTTTCCGATTTATGAAATTTGACGAAGAAGGTGTTGAATATAGAACCCCGAACCTCAGTTATAAAATGCGGTGGGATGATATTGGATCTATAGGTGTTACAAATCGTTCTCCAGGATTTAAGAAATGGATTTACTTCTCTTTAAAAGAAGAGCCTAATTATGTAACAGGAGAGATCAGTCAGGATTTATTTGTGATGAATTATCGAAAAAGCGTGATTGACGAGGTGCAAAAATATTGGTCTAAAGAAATAAATGGGCTACAGTAGCAACTACACGCTTTTGTTTCTAAGCTCTGCAAAGCCTAATATATAGACCTAGGAGTTGTTGTAATTATTGATGCATTGGCATATTATGGTATTGACTTTATTCCACAGAGTTGCCAATAGGTTCCTCCAGGGGCTTCTGCGGGACATACTACCGGTCTTATTATTTCTAGTGTAAATGAGGGAGATTGCATTGAGGAAATTTTATAGACTTAAACCATCTTTGCTTATACCACTTATAATTCTGCAATTTATTTTTGTATCGATGTGTTCGATCTTGTATTATTTTGAACGAGACTTTTTAGGTTTACTTCTTCTTTTAATATCTATTGCAATAGCTATTTCCATAATAGTTTATATTCTCAGTGATTTTATAGAAATAGATGAGAGTGGCGTAAAATATGTAACACTTTTTAAGAGATATGAAATGTCCTGGGATGATGTAGTTACGGTTGGTATCAGTGATATCTTTAAAGGTAGACCTGGTTGGTCACCTTGTATTTATTTCACGACTGACACAGCACCGGTAAAGTATGTAATGTTAGATATGATTGGGAAAGAGTTTATTATGCTTGGCTATAGAAGAAGCGCAATAGAAGAAATCAGAAAGTATTGGCAGGGAGACATTGTAAACGTGTATGAACTTCCCTTACCCCATGAAAAGCGCGACTATACCGGGCTGTCTTTAAGAGATAGGCTGCTAGGAAATAGATGGTTTTTACGTGGCGGGTTGATCTTGGGGTTGTTGTGGATTTCTATCGCTGTATTCCTGAGCACACGTTTAAATAATGACTATCTATTGATTGCTGTCATAATATTGCCGTTTGCTTTGATTAGCTTCGGTAGTATGGCTATTTATTTGGGAAACTGGAAAAAGTTATATGTTACAGCTATGCCCGTGGCAATAATTGTTACTGTGTATATGCTGTTGAGCCTCTTTTTTAAAACTACTTTCAACTAATGTTTGTATAATCAGTCGCCCAGGAGGTTCTTTAAAATGTCAAATGAAGTTAGGACGTTAGTTTATTTTATTTTTTATGCATCGTTAATTGGATATGTTTTTTCTACACTAAATGAAAGTTATTTCAAATCTATACACATGCCGGGTTGGCTTAATAGGCTCCTGTTTGTAATTAGACCTAACAAACCAGTTGTTATAATAGCAGTTGCCTGGCAGATAGTATTCATGGTTGTTACTATTACCTTGTTAATGTTATTCAGATTAGGAATCGTCTCAGAGCTTATCAGTATTATTGAGATTTATGAATATATCTTTAGCTTTTTGTTTCTAATATCTGTCTTGACTATTGGTGTTGATAAGTTCTTATACTACCGGCGTTTATAAATCCATTCTCCATCTGCCAAGATATCATCCTAGGGGACATTCCCAGAAACTAAACTTGGAGACATGAACATGAAAACATTTTATGTTACTAAAACTTACATAGGAGTAGTAGGAACTATTGGAATGAGCATAGGTTTATTAATGTTTATTGGTTTATTCAGTTTCTCTCCCGATAAAAATCTAAGATTATTGATGCTCCTTCTTGCTTTGTTAGCTATTTATTGTTTATATGAAGGAGTTAAGCTCTGGTTTTTTCAAACTATACAAATCGGAAAAGAAGGTGTTGAATATAGAAATCCTAACCTTAGTTATAAAATGCGGTGGGATGATATTGGATCAATAGGTGTTACAAATCGCTCTCCGGGATTTAAGAAATGGATTTATTTTTCTTTGAAAGAAGAACCTAATTATGTAACAGGGGATATCAGTCAAGATTTATTTGTGATGAATTACCGAAAAAGCGTGATTTACGAGGTGCAAAAATATTGGTCTAAAGAAATAAATGGGCTGAAGTAGCATGTACACGGTTTTGTTTGCTTGAAGATATTGTATTAACATCTTTAAGTTACTTACTTAAACAAAGTTAATTCAGGGGTGCAGAATGGAAAATGAGGTTAGAACATTAGCATATTATATTTTTTCTTTTTGGATAATTGGATATATTTTATCAACAATTAGAGAGCGTCATGTAGGGTATTTTATTCAGATCCCTAGCTGGCTTAACAGATTGTTGTTCATATTCAGAGCCAATAAGCCAGTTAGCATTTTAGCTGTTGCATGTCAGAGTTTCTTTATTGTTGTAGTGATGGTGTTGTTACTACTTTTTAGATTAAGTGTAATTGACCTTTTCCCGTTAAACTGGACACTTCAGAGTTAGCTATTCTCCTTAAATCACACAATTGCTTGGAAATCTGTTATTACACCATTTTGTAATCAAGCTGCTAATGCCGCTAACCTGGCATCACAGCTAATATATTTAAGCCGCCAGTGGCTTCTCTTCGAAGGACTTTCTATAGTCTGCAGGGGTCATATAGCCAAGAGACTGGTGCCGCCTTTTACGGTTGTAAAATATCTCGATGTACCAGAATATATCCCGATGGGCCTCTTCACGGGTTTCATATTTCTTATGGTAGAGCATCTCGCATTTTATGGTGCCGAAAAACGTTTCTGCGCAGGCGTTATCGTAGCAGTTGCCTTTACGGCTCATACTGCATACCATTCCGTTCTTCTTAAGAAGTTTCTGATAATCTTTGCTACAATATTGCACCCCTCTATCAGAGTGATGAACTAATCCCGGTGATGGTCGGAAACGTTTAATTGCGCTTTCAAGGGCTTTAATGCAGAGTTCTGTTTTCATATTGTCAGCAGTTGCCCAGCCAACAATATCTTTTGTACATATATCCTTAACGGTGGCCAGGTATAACCAGCCTTCAACGGTATTTACGTAGCTGATATCGGTAACCCAGACGGCTCCAGGCTTGTCAGCTTTAAAGTTCTGGTTAAAAGATTCTCTGCTACCGGGAGTGATGATTGAT
>NZ_ACJM01000023.1 GCF_000174415.1 Dethiobacter alkaliphilus AHT 1 | reverse complement strand
GATCATTGGTGGAGAGTGCGGTGGCGCCGGGAAATCGGGAGGAAAAAAGGATATTCAGCAGGTTTGGCGAACTGATAAAAAAGCATCTTTAGTGATGCTCAGGGAGGAATATCATGGGCAATATCGAAGGATTTCTCCTGGGGGTTCTACAGGGACTGACAGAATTTTTGCCGGTGTCCAGCTCAGGTCACTTGGTAATTTTCCAGGACTTTTTCGGAGTCCGCCAACCAGGTATTACCTTTGAGGTTATGGTCCATTTCGGTACCCTGCTATCTGTAATCTGGGTTTTTGGAGCCGATCTTTTGCGGGTACTCACCCGTGCAGTAAAAGGGCGGCAGGAACGCCATTTTGCCCTGATGCTTCTTTTGGGAATTATTCCCACAGGGCTGATGGGATATTTGTTTTCCGATGTTTTTAAGAGATTTTATGAATCTACCTTAACAACGGGCTTTATGTTGCTCATCACCGGTGGTATAATCTATACATTGTGCTGCCTGAAACCGGGCAAAAAAGGTGAATCCACCATGGGGGCCCGTGATGCTCTGTTTATCAGCGTGGCCCAGGGATTGGCCATTATTCCGGGGATTTCCCGGTCCGGCTCCACCATTACCGCGGCTATCTGGCGCGGCCTGGACCGTGAGACCGCCGTGAAGTTCTCTTTTTTGGTGTCGGTGCCGGTAATTTTCGGCGCCACACTGTTGGAATTAAAGGATATGAGTGCAGCCGGCTTTGTGGGCCTGACCCCTGCCGTATTTTGGGGCACGGTGGCCGCTTTTCTGGCTGGCGTAATTGCCATTAATTTTTTTATTCATCTGCTAAAAACCGGCAGATTCCACTACTTTGCCTATTATTGTTGGTTTGCCGGTTCCGTTACCATTATTTTGAAGGTGGCGGGATTTTAAGCATAAACTAGTAACGGGGTGCCCAAATGGCCACTTTTGACATGAGTGATGAAATCAGATATCAGGTAAAAGCTATCTTTAAACTGGCCCTGGCCGCCTTGGCCTTTGCCGCCATATTGTTCCCGGCCCAGACCGGGGAAGTGGGTAGTTTTTTTAATAATGTGCTGCGTCTGTTTACCGGCGATTTGGCTATCTTGATTCCCATAGTCCTGGCAATGTACGGGCTCCAGGGTATCCTGCCCTGGAAAATTCCCAATATCAAACAACGGATGGCAGGACTTACTCTTTTCTTTTTGGTGATTCTCATCTATGCTCATATGGAGTTGATGACTGCCGAACTGCCTCTGGTTACAGACCAGGGTATGTATCGCGCCTCCTGGCAGTTGGGAGTTCAACAGCAGGGCGGAGGAGTAATCGGCGCCATGCTGGCAATTATGCTGTACTTTCTTTTCCGGGATTACGGTAGCTATATTATTCTGACAGCCATGACCGTGATTTCCTTCTTACTGGTAACCAACATTTCTATAACACAGCTTTTGGGGACCGCCGGACGGGCCATGGGTTTTTGTGTGCGGGGAACAGGCCGTGGCCTGAAGTCTGTGGGTTCATTTTTCCGGTTTATTTTTGCTTCCAGTGCTGAGTTGGAAGTGGAGGAGGCTGCTGGAGAGGAAGCTGAAGAGTCCGATAAAAACCGCGACGATTCCACAGAGGACATTTTTTTTACAGGGGATGCGGACAAGCCCCAGCATACCTTTGAGCCGGACCTGGCTCCTGTAATTCCTTTTCCGCAAAAGGATGCAGTATCTGATTTATCCGATACAAAAGAAGAAAACAAACCGGTTAATACCAAGGATGATCCCCTGGTTGTGGATACTAAGGATGAAGGGGAGGCCATCTCTTTTGTCCCTTCGCAGGGCGACTATACAGTGCCATCGCTGTCATTGTTATCAAAAATCCCCAAGCATAAGGACAGCCAGCAGAAGAAAACCATTGCCGACCGGGCTAAAGTACTGGAGAAAACGCTGGACAGTTTCGGAGTGAAGGTGAAGGTAACGGATGCCCAGACCGGGCCCACCGTAACCCGTTTTGAAATACAACCGGAAACCGGGGTGAAAATCAGCAAGATTGTGGCTCTCGCCGATGACCTGGCGTTGAATCTGGCTGCCGCCGATGTGCGCATCGAGGCGCCCATTCCCGGCAAGGCTGCGGTGGGGATAGAAGTACCTAATAAAGTAATTGCTCCTGTCTATTTGCGTGAAGTACTGGAAGATGAACAGTTTAAAAATGCGGGTTCGGCTCTCACCATAGGGTTGGGAAAAGACATTACCGGCAATGCTATTTTGGCCGATTTAAAGAAGATGCCTCATTTGTTAATTGCCGGCTCCACCGGTTCCGGTAAAAGCGTCTGCATTAATGCCTTAATCTCCAGCATATTATTTAAAGCACGGCCCGATGAAGTTAAATTTGTAATGATTGACCCCAAAGTGGTGGAGCTCAACACCTTTAACGGCATCCCGCATCTTTTGATGCCGGTGGTAACCGAACCTAAAAAAGCCTCCATGGCGCTGAAAAATATGCTTAAAGAAATGTCCAGGCGCTATGAGATGTTTGCCCAGGAAAGTGTCCGCGATATAGCCGGCTATAATGAACGTAAATGCCGGGAGAATAAAGAAGATGCCTTGCTGCCCTATATTGTGGTCATCATTGACGAGTTGGCTGATTTGATGATGGTGGCGGCGGCAGATGTGGAAGATTCCATTGCGCGGCTGGCGCAAATGTCCCGTGCCGCCGGTATTCATTTGGTCATTGCCACGCAGCGTCCTTCGGTGGACGTTATCACCGGAGTAATTAAAGCCAATATCACCTCACGTATCGCCTTTGCCGTTTCCTCCCAGGTGGATTCTCGCACCATTTTGGATATGGGCGGTGCGGAAAAATTACTGGGTCGCGGTGATGCTCTGTTTCATCCCATCGGCGCTCCCAAGCCGTATCGGATTCAGGGTGCGTTTATTAACGAGAGGGAATTAAACAGCCTCCTGGAATTTATAAAAAAGCAGGGTGAACCACAGTTTGTGGAACAGCTGATGCCGGATGAAGAGGAAGAGGATGAGGATATTTACGAAGAGGATGAGCTTTTTGCCGACGCAGTTATGTTGGTGGCGGAGGCGGAAACCGCTTCTATCTCTCTTTTGCAGCGCAGGTTGCGTATCGGTTACACCAGAGCGGCCCGCCTGATTGACGACATGGAGCGGAGAGGCTTTGTGGGCCGCTTCGAAGGCAGCAAAGCCCGTGAGGTTTTGATTACACCTGATTTGGTTCAGAAGCTCTTGTATGATAAAGAATCCGAAGCATCTGAGTAAAATAAAGACGGGGTGAAAGCATGCAGGAAATTGGCCAGGAATTAAAACAGGCAAGAGAGGACAGGGGGTTGACCCTGGAAGCGTTGTCCAGCAGTACTCTTATTGCCAAGAAGTATCTGAAGGCGCTGGAAGAAGGCGATTTTGATCAGTTTCCCGGTGAAGTTTATCTAAAAGGAGCCCTGCGAAAATACGCAACTGAAGTGGGGCTGGACCCCGAACCTCTTCTGACACGCTATACCGGCACAGAAGCGCAAACCGACAATCAGGACAATGAACAGCCAAAGCCGGTGGAAAAGAAAAAACCCATGCCTGAAGCAGTGATGAAAAATTATAATACGGTCCGTCGCATCAACAAAGGCCGTTTGGCCATGTTTGTGTTGGTGCTGGCGCTGTTGTTTGTGGGTGTCCGTGCTATCCTGATATCCGCCGATTCCCCGGCAAGTACAGAGCCGCCGGCCCTGGAGGATAATGAACTGCCGGGAGAGCAGACCCCTGATGACCAGCCTGCGCCCGACGGAGAACCGGCAGAAGAAGAGGAGCCGGAAGATGTTGAAGAGCAAGAGCCGGAGATGCGCATTGAAGCTGAGGATATTCAGGGAGGAGAACGATTTACCGTTTACAATGCCGATTCACTGGTAGTAGACCTTTCTTTTTCCGCCCGCTGCTGGGTCCGGGCCCACACCGATGGGTCACAGGAATTTGAACACACATTTTCCGCGGGAGATGAACGCTCTGTGAGAGCAGAAAATGAGCTGAGATTCCGCTTTGGTGCCGCCAGTGCCGTAACTGTAGAGGTAAACGGTGAAACCATCGAACTCCCCCAAAGTGGTAACGCTTATAATGTGGAAATAGTCTTAGCTGAAGAAGATTAATATTGCGTTTTTGGAGCATGAAGGATTCCTTTATGCTCTTTTTTTTTCTTGCAAGGGCTATAAACCTGAGCTCACTGGTAACACTATTCTGTATAACCAACAGTGAAAACCTCAGGAGGTCTGTATGGAGTGGCAAAATGTTGTCTTTCATCAGGGTAATGAAGAGTTGCAAAGATTTATTGAAATAGGTGTGCTGGCCGCAAAAGCAGGTGTGCCCATTCATTTTCATGTGGAAGGGGTCCGCGGTACAGGAAAAACCACATTGATCCGCGCGGCAAAAAGCAGGCTGCCGCAGCTGGAGAGGGTTAAGGACTGCCGCTACAATTGTGAAGCCGGCTCTCCCCATTGTCCTGAGCATCAAAGCCTTACAGGACTGGAGAGCGAGGTTGTGGATACTCCTTTTCTGGAGATATCCCATTCGGCCAAGGTAGGAACGGTGGTTGGCAGTATTGATCTGGATAAATTAACTTCTGTCCACAATCCGGCAGCAGCTATCCTACCCGGAACGCTGCCGCGGGCACACAGAGGTATAGTTTTTGTGGATGAAATTAACCGCCTGGCCGATACATCACCGGCGCTGGTAGATGTGCTCCTGGATGTAATGGGTACAAAGCCCGGCCGGGTTCAGATTGAAGAGACCGGATTGCCCACCGTGGAAATGCCGGTTAACCTGAATGTGTGGGCCGCATCAAATCCCGATGAAGAGCCGGGGCCGCTGCAGGAAATTCGCAGGCAGTTGGCCGACAGGTTTGATTTTGTGGTACGCATTGAACGGCCGGACCAACCGGAGGTGATTCGCTCCATAATGAATGCCTCGGCTCAGAATATGGCTATTTCCCTTGAAGCCGAAAAACAACCGCTGTCTGACCTTTCACTCATCACCCTGGATGAACAGGCAGAAGATTTCCTCAGCAACCTGTATATTCGCTACCGGCTGGAGAGCATTCGCGGAATCCAGGCCGCCCGACTGGGTGCTCTGTTGCATGCTGCCCTCTATGGACGAAGAATTGCAGGCTTCTCCGACTTAGCCGCCATTTTGCCTGCCGCATTGCGGCACCGGATTGAAGCGCCCAAGCTACAGGAAATCGCCGCTGCTTTGGGTGAGCAAGTTGTCAGTGAACAAAAAAAAGCCACGTCACCGGCCAAGGCCAAAAAAGACCCGGCCAAAGACCGGGGGCCGCAGCGCTATCCCGCCTTATGGCGCGGACTGTGGCAGCGCCTGTCCAAGAAGCAAAACCAGTCGTCGGGTAAAACAGTGGCCGTAAACACTCCCCAAGAAGAAAAGCAGGATGTCACCCAACAAAATGAGGAAAAAAAAACGGCAAACGTCCTGACAAATCAGGGGGAGACAAACAACTAAATCAAAACCATGCCGGTACTGTGGTCAAAGTGGCCGCAGCCCCCTTCTTGGCAGTTGCCCAGGATGGAGGAGAAATGCAGGTGGTGGAAAATGAAATCCGCCGACTGCAGCGGTTACAGGAAGAAAAGACGTTTCAACGCTATCATTACCGCTGTGTCCGCCACGGACAAAACAATGAAGGGTTCTATACTTTACGGGAAACCCAACCCCGTCAACACGGTTGCCGGGACTCGCTGGCGGTGGCGGAAACCATGATTTGTGCAGCACGCCGGCGCCTTACCTCCGGTGATGCACAGTTTTTGCGCAATGAAGATTTCCGGGTCATAAAAGATGGCGGAGCCCCGCCGCTGGAAGTATGTTTGTTGGTGGATACCAGCGGAAGCATGAACGGGAAACGAATCCGGGAGGTAAAAACCCTGGCCGATAATCTGGTGCGGCAGATGCATGAACCTTTATCTTTGATTACGTTTCAGGAAGGCGATGTAGGTGTTAAAGTCCGTTCAACCAGAAACGACCTGATGGTCCGCCGCGGCCTGGCGGCCATGAGTGCTGCTGGTCTCACGCCCATGGGAGAAGGAATTCGCACCGCCGTAAACTATCTCTGCGGCCGACGGGGAAAAAAACACCTGGTAATCCTAATCACCGACGGATTACCAACCTGGGCCAGTGGTGATAAGGATCCATACCTGGATGCCATCGAGGCGGGAGCTCTGATTAAAAAACATAAAATGCATCTCATCTGTATTGGCTTGGAGCCCCAGCGAAAATTCCTGGAAAAACTGGCGGAATCGGCAGATGCATCCCTCTATATTGTGGATGACCTGGACCACCGTGAAATAGCCGCCATTACCCGGCGCGAACGCTCCCGTGTAGGCTCCCTCATACCCACATAAGCACAAATATGAAACACACGCTGCCTGCAGCGTGTGTTTCTCTTTGCATCCTTTGACACAAGGCTCATAGTGGCTTATACTATCTTGGAAGAAGAAAATGGAGGAATATAATGCAGGAAATAAAAGTTGCCGTCGTTTCCCTGGGATGTGCCAAAAATCTGGTGGACAGCGAAACCATGCTGGGCTTGTTAAATGAAGACGGGTTTACCTTAACCACCGATCCTGAAAAAGCCCATGTTATTATAATTAATACCTGTGGTTTTATTGACGCTGCCAAAGAGGAATCAATTGCTAAAATCCTGGAAATGGCCGCATATAAAGAGAAAAATTGCCGGCTCCTTTTGGCCGCCGGATGTATGGCGCAACGTTTTGCCGATGAATTGCTGGACGAGCTGCCGGAGGTGGATGGGCTTTTTGGCACCAACGACGTCCACGGAGCCGCTGTCGCCATTCGCCGCGGCCTGGCCGGGGAAAAGGTGAGCTTTACCCAGGGGGAGTTTGCCGGAAGCGATGATGCGCCGCGACTGCTTTCTACTCCGTCACATACCGCTTATCTGAAAATTGCCGAAGGCTGTGATAACCGCTGCACATATTGTGCCATCCCCGCAATTCGCGGACCGTATCAGAGCCGGGATGGTCAGGCGGTGGTGTCGGAAGCCCAATCTCTGGCCGCAGGCGGGGTAAAAGAGCTAAACCTTATTGCTCAGGATATTACTTTGTATGGTACAGACCGCACTGGAAAGGCACAGTTGCCCAAACTTCTGGGGGAGCTGGCCGCCATCGACGGCGTTCACTGGATCAGGCTGCTTTATGCTTATCCGGAACGGCTGGATCAGCGGATTATTGAAGCTGTGGCCAGGGAAGAAAAGGTTTGTAAGTACCTGGATTTGCCGCTGCAGCATGGCTCGGATAAAATATTACGACGCATGGGCCGAAAAACCACGGCGGACAAAATTCTCAAACTCATTGAAACACTACGCCGGGAGGTTCCCGGAATTGTTTTACGCTCCTCTTTTATAGCCGGTTTCCCCGGAGAGGGAGAAGAGGAGTTTGGTGAAATGCTGGCCTTTCTAAAAGAAGCGCAGCTGGACCGGGTAGGATTTTTTGCTTACTCCCGGGAAGAGGGAACCCCGGCCGCCGCCTATTCCAATCAGGTGCCGGCTGAGGTAAAAGAGGAGCGTGTCCGGCGCGCCGTAGCCCTGCAAAGCGCCATCAGCGAAAAAAAACAACAGCAGCTGGTGGGCAAAACGGTTACCGCCATGGTGGACGGCAGCTCTGCTCAGGACCCGTCCATCCTGTTGGCTCGCTCCTATATGCAGGCCCCGGAGGTGGACGGCTACATCCGCATCCAAAACAGTGACAAAAAAGCCCAAAAAGGAGGCTTACTCCCCGTAACCATCACCGGCTTTGACGGCTACGACCTCCTCGCCTGATTTTGTGGACAGAGGGACAGGTTTATTTGTCCACACTTTTGGGACAAGGGGACAGGTTCCTTGTCCCAAAAAAAATTTAGTCAAATCGCTAAAGTCTTTTAGTTAAAACAATATAATAAATAGAGAAAATCAGCCCCAAGGAGAAGACGGGGGTGGGACAGCTGACCTGTCCCCCTGTCCCATTGGGGCTGATTTTTTGCTATGTGCTTAATGGTTTTGACACATATGTTCGTAGTTTTTCCAGTTGGATTACCCTAAGGCCTATGTTATAATGACTTATGTAAACCTGCCTCACTATTAGAAAGGGCGATAGTTATGAAAAATCTAAAATGGCCAGTTATTGTTCTGGCTTTTGTGGTGACACTTGCTCTTGGGGTTGGCGGTGTCTATCTTCGTCAGCACCAAATGGTGGACGAACCGTTGTTTCAGCGACTGAGCGAGTATGAACCGGTCCAGGCAGTTGATCTCCATAAAGACGGAAATCAGCAGGTGGTAGTGGTGACTTTGGATTACGTTGATGATTTTGGCTATATTCATCGTCGGTTGAACGCTGAAATAGTCGATCTTTTGGGAGAGAATGGGTTCCGTCTGGAAATCAGGGACGGGCGTGACCCCAGGCTGGAAACAGCGTTTAGTGCTGTAAACCTGGCGTTGTACGAAGGTGAACAGCGTGGTAATTTCACCGAAATGGGTCAAGAGGTGGCTACTACCCTGGCGGATTTAGGTATTGCCGAGCATAAAATTATGGTGGATAATGAGAACATTTATCTGCAGATCAGGCAGGACGATGCCTACCTGTATGAAATTATTGAGCGGGGAAACCGGGGAAAGGAAGGTGAGCGCGCATGATCCGAGAAGCTGGTATTGGCGCTTCAGTGGCGATTTTAGCCGTGCTGGCGTGGCAAGGGGTCAATGTGGCTCCGGTTATTTTCTTCGGTGCAATTTTTGCTGCCCTCTATTATTTTGCCGGTACAAAAGGCGGCAATAAGAATTTTGCTGTGGTGGAGAACAAAAAAGACCATCCCGGCAATGTGAAATTTGAACAAATTGGCGGTCAGCGTACTGCCAAAAAAGAACTGCTGGAAGCGCTGGATTTTGTCCGCCACCCGGAAAAGGTGGCGCAGATGGGAATCCGTCCGTTAAAAGGGATTCTTTTGGTGGGTCCTCCGGGAACCGGTAAGACGCTGCTGGCCAAAGCGGCTGCCGCATATACCGACTCGGTATTTATGGCGGCCAGTGGGTCGGAATTTATTGAAATGTATGCCGGCGTTGGCGCTCAGCGTATCAGGCAGATTTTCTCCAAAGCGCGCAGCACTGCGCTGAAGGAAAAAAAGAAAAGCGCCATTATCTTTATTGATGAAATTGAAATCCTTGGTGGAAAGCGTGGCTCCCATTCTTCCCATCATGAATATGACCAGACTCTGAACCAGCTGTTGGTGGAGATGGACGGTATGGCCACCGACGACCGGGTGCGAACCCTGTTAATTGGGGCCACCAACCGTGCTGATATGCTGGATGGTGCCCTGGTCCGCCCCGGTCGTTTCGACCGTACCGTGCAGGTGGATTTACCGGACATGGAAGCCAGAACTGAAATCCTCAAGCTTCACGCCGGCAACAAACCGCTGGAAGATGTGGATTTGGAGACCATTGCCAAAGAAACATTCGGCTTTTCCGGAGCCCATCTGGAAAGTGTGGCCAACGAAGCTGCTATTTTGGCCATGCGCGAACAGTTGGAAAAGATTACTCACCAGCACTTTGCCGAAGCCATCGATAAGGTTATTATGGGGGAGAAGCTGGAGCGCAGGCCGGATAAAGAGGAACTGTGGCGTGTGGGCGTCCATGAAATAGGCCATGCTTTAATCAGCGAGATTAAGCAGTCCGGTTCTGTTTCCACCATTACCACAACACCCCGCGGTAAAGCTTTGGGCTATATGCGGCAAAGCCCGCAAAAGGATAGTTATCTGCATACCCAGGAATACCTGGAAGGGCAGATTGCTATTATGGTGGGTGGCGCTGTGGCTGAAGAACTGGTGTTGGGCAACCGTTCCACCGGAGCGGCCAACGATTTTCAGCAGGCAGTAAATGCGGCCAAACAGATCATCGCTTCCGGTATGTCCACACTGGGCGTAGTCAGCCTGGATGATCTGCCGGGAAATATTCTGCATAAAGTAATTCAGCAGATCATTGCCAGGCAGGAGGAAAGTGTTAAAGCTTTGCTGGGTGAGCGTAAGGAGCTCATCACCGAATTGGCGGAACTTTTGGTCACTGAAGAGAAGGTTTCCGGTGAACATCTGCGTGCCCGCCTGTCGGAGCAGCAAGTACAAAATGAAAACATCGCTTGACAGTAAAAGTCCGGGCACACAATTTTTTGTGTGACCGGACTTTTTTCTATTCCTTAACCCATTCCCATGCTTCATCTATCTGATGGGGTTCAAAGTGTTTAATATCCACCGGTAGAACTGCACCTAATTTGGACATCCATTGAACCCATTCTGCACTGCCGACCACGGCCATTTTATTGATGTTTTTGTAGTGCTCAACACCAACTTTGAAGTCTTTGATAATTGCTTCTGCGGTGACACTTGATAATTCAGTTATCCTGCACAACAGATTAACTGAATTTGTTTGAGCCAGTTTTTGCTGAATGGCCTCTTCTAATTTTTCATAATCTTTCTTTGTTACATCACCTTTGACTTCAAACTCAATTACTGATTCAACATCGGTTTCCAAAATGCGAAACATGTAAACCCTCCTTCGCGTATTAGATTTACATATCTCTTTTCTGCTTTTTTTAGCAGTAAACCTCTGGATTTTGCTAACTGTAAGAAAAATGTTATAACTTAATTATCTTTTCTTTGCGGGTTTTTGGTTAGAATGCGGGTAACTACGTCCACCGCCGCCAGATCTTCGGTGTGGAGGTAATGGTTGGCGCTGCTGTCGAAGAGAACATTGGCCTGAGGAGGGAATTCGTCATCGCCGGGCCAGATTTTAAAGAGCAGGGGGACCCTGGGAAAGAGATAGAGGATTACGCCGGTACCGGAGCCCTGGGTATGGGGTATGCCGCCAAATGGGGCGGCAGCTTCAGGCAGTTTCTCCGGGCTGCTGCCAAAAGCCTTGGCCAGTGGTTTGATGGCTGTCTTCTGAAAAGCGCCGTAATAGGCGTTTCCGCCTTCCAGGTCCCGGTAAGGGATGTATTGGTAGTTCAGGGGCGCACCGTCAGCTCTTGCCAGGTAGTTAATCATTATAATCTGCAGCACAAAATAAGGCTCCAGGTCTGTCCCTTTATATTTTACCAGGCCATCCGGATATGTGACGGTAAATGGATGGTCCAGGCAGAGAACTTCAAAGGATGATGTTTCTTCATCAAAGGGGCAGCCGCTGTTTATCGCCATTTCTCCCGGGTCTTTTGCTGCTAAGGCCCGGCGTGATACGGAGAGGGCTATCCCGTAATTTTTCGGATTGGAGAAGCGGGATAGGGGTATGGCTGGTTTCTTGGACATGTAATCACCTCTGCAGTAACTTTTTCGCCCGAAGGGTTTGTTTTCCCTTTTATTAAAGGATAAAATTATGGTATTGTTAACATAGTAAGCGCGGGAAGGAATGAGGGGAATGAAGAAAGAGACACTGGATTGCCGGGGGCTGACCTGCCCGCAGCCGGTGGTGGAAACAAAAAAGAAGCTGGCAGACATCTCTGCGGGTACGCTGACGGTACTGGTGGATAATGAAACAGCGAAAAACAACTTACTGAAACTGGCCGGCAGTATGGACCTGGAGGCAATGGCCCGCCAGGATGATGGTGTGTATACAGTCTCACTTTTAAAAAGTGAGATAACAAGTGTAGCCAAAACAAATGCTCCGTCCAAAACACTGCTTTTAACCAAGGACACCTTTGGCAGCGGCAGCGAGGAGCTGGGGGCCTTACTGATGAAGTCGTTTTTATATGCTCTGGCCGAAAGCGAAAAACTGCCGGAAACAGTATATCTGGTTAACGGAGGTGTACGCCTGGCCTGTGACGGTTCCCCGGTTTTGGACAGCCTGGCAAAATTAACCGAACTGGGTGTGGAAGTGCTGTCCTGTGGGCTGTGCCTGGATTTCTTTGAGTTAAAGGATAACCTTCGCGTGGGCAGTATCACCAATATGTACGCCATTGTTGAGCAGCTGATGTCCTCCGACCCGTTAATTTTATCCTAAGGAAGGATATTTCTTCCCTGATAGCGAATATATGTTTGTATTGCCAATGAATTGGATGGATTTGTGGACAATTAAACCTGTCCCTCCGTCCACAAAAGGGGAGAGAGCAGTGCGGATTATCGGCATTGACCCGGGGATTGCCACCACCGGTTATGGTATTGTGGAAAGTGACGGCCACCGCAGCGTGGCCATTGAATATGGATGTGTTATTACGGATAAGGATTTGCCCGGGCCGCAGCGGCTGCAGTGTATTTACCGGGAATTAAGTGCTGTGGTAAGCAGGTTTGAACCGCAGGTGATGGCGGTGGAAAAGCTGTTTTTTAACAAAAATATCAATAGCGCCATGCAGGTGGGCGAAGCCCGGGGCGTGGCTATTTTGACCGGCATGCACGCCGGCCTTGATATCTTTGAGTATACTCCGCTGCAGGTGAAGCAATCGGTGGTGGGTTTTGGCCGCGCCGAGAAGAAACAGGTACAGCAGATGGTAAAGGTGCTTTTGAATCTCACCAAAATTCCACGGCCTGATGATGCGGCGGATGCCCTGGCGGTGGCGCTGTGTCATGCCCACTCCGGCACCACCCTCAATGCCCTGACCCGGAGGGGAACTTATGTTTAATTATATTCGCGGCACCTTGGTACAAAAGGGCAAAGACACGGTGGTTTTGGACAACCAGGGAATCGGCTGGCAGATCTCGGTTCCTTCCACTGTTTTGTCAGGCCTGCATTCCCTGGATGAAGAGGTCAAACTTTTTACATACCTGGCGGTACGGGAAGATGATTTGCACTTATACGGCTTTCTAACCGCCGATGATTTGAGCTTATTCAAACTTTTGATTTCCGTGTCCGGAATTGGCCCCAAAGCAGCCCTTGGTATATTGTCATCGCTTTCTGCCGCCGAATTTCATTTGGCGGTGATGCATGAAAATGTCAAAGCGCTGACCCGTGTGCCCGGGGTGGGCCCCAAGTCCGCCAAGCGCCTGATTGTGGAGTTAAAAGAGAAGGTAGCTGCTTTGGGCACACCACAAACAGTAAGTGCAACGCCACAAGCCGGCGGTACCACCAGCGCGTACCACGATGCCCTGGAAGCCCTGGTGGCTTTGGGCTATAACGGCAGTGAAGCACAGGCGGCCCTGCAAACCATCGAGGATGCGGACCGGCTAAGTACAGAAGAATTAATTAAAAAAGCATTGGCCCATCTGGGCCTGAAGTGAGGGAGCAGTAATGGATGAGGAGAGAATAATCTCTTCGCGGTCACGAACAGACGACGACTGGCAGGATTCGTCGCTTAGACCGCGCACCCTGGGGGAATATATCGGCCAGGAAAAACTAAAAACTAATCTCAGGGTGTTTATCGATGCCGCCCGCCAGCGCGGTGACTCCTTGGATCATGTACTGCTTTATGGCCCACCGGGCCTGGGAAAAACCACCCTGGCATCCATTATTGCCGGGGAGCTGGGCGTTAATTTGCGCTCCACTTCCGGACCGGCCATCGAGCGGCCCGGAGATCTGGCGGCAATTTTGACCAATCTGGCGCCCTATGATGTGCTCTTTATCGACGAGATCCACCGACTGCACAGAACGGTGGAGGAAGTGCTGTACCCGGCCATGGAAGACTTTGCGCTGGATATAATTATTGGTAAGGGGCCCAGCGCCCGTTCCCTGCGTCTTGATTTACCCCCTTTTACCATGATTGGCGCCACCACCCGGGCCGGTGCCCTGTCTTCGCCGCTGCGGGACCGGTTTGGTGTGGTCTCCCGCCTGGAGTTCTACCGTGACGGGGAATTGCAGGAAATTGTCCGGCGGGCCGCCGGTATCCTACAAGTGGAAATCGACGAAGAAGGTGCTTTGGCCATTGCCAAAAGCTCCCGGGGCACCCCGCGGGTAGCAAACCGTTTACTAAAACGGGTGCGGGATTTTGCCCAAATCAAGGCGGATAACACCATTACCGGCGATGTGGCTCGCTTGGCCATGGACATGCTGGAGGTGGATGCGCTGGGTCTGGATGAGGTGGACCGTCATTTATTGCGTACCATGGTGGAAAAGTTCAGCGGCGGCCCGGTGGGTCTGGACACTTTGGCGGCGGCCATTTCTGAAGAAACCGAAACCATTGAAGATGTTTATGAGCCGTACCTGATGCAGATAGGCTTCTTACAGCGAACACCGCGCGGACGGTGTGTAACCCGTCTGGCGTGTGAACACCTTGGTCTGCCCTTTGGTGATTCAGGCAGGCAAAACACACTGTGGTAGGTGAGAAAATGAATCTGCTTTTGCATATGTGCTGCGGACCCTGCAGTACATATAGTGTAAAACGGTTTCGAGAGCTGGGGTATCAGATTCACGGTATGTTTTACAATCCCAACATTCACCCGTACAAGGAGTTTCAGAGGCGCCTGGAGGCGCTCACTGACTTCTGCCGTACAGAGGATATTCCCCTGCAGGTATGCAAAGAATATGAGCTGGAGAAACATTTACAGACGGTGATGCCCGATCTGGATAACCGCTGCCGACTGTGTTACCGGCTTCGCCTGGAAGAGGTGGCCCGTGCTGCGGCAAAACTAGGCATCCCGCGGTTTTCCACCACTCTGGCCATCAGCCCCTACCAAAACCATGAATTGCTGCGGTTGGAAGGGGAAGAAGCTGCAAAACGACATGGTGTCACTTTTGTGTATGAAGATTTGCGGCCCGGCTTTCGTCAAAGCGCTCAAATGTCCAAAGAGATGGGGTTGTACCGCCAACCTTACTGTGGCTGCATTTTCAGTGAAAAAGACCGCTATTACAAGGAGGATAAATAAGATGGATGGTTTTGGCCGTCTGTTTATCGTATTGGGTGCTGTTTTAATACTGGTTGGCCTGGCAATAACTTTTGGCGGACGATTCAATCTGGGCCGTTTGCCCGGAGATATAATCATCCAGCGAGAAAATTTCACTTTTTATTTTCCTTTGATGACCGGAATCGTTCTCAGCGTCGTTCTGTCGGCGATTTTTTGGTTTTTAAACAGATTTTTCCTCTGACGGTCAAAAAAATCCAGGTAGCTGCGAATAATCTTAATGAGGGGGGAAACCTGTGCTAGTGCCTTTTAGAAAAAATACCGAAAACTCCAGGCCAGATGAATATGCGCTACTGGCACAGCAGGGAGACTCTCAATGCCGGGACTATTTGTTGGAGTCCTACCGACCCTACGTGATGCGGGTTGCTTCCCGCTATTGCCGACGCTACATACTGGCGGGAACAGATGAGGAATTCTCTGTTGCCCTGCTGGCTTTTAATGAAGCCATAGACAGTTACCGCTCCGGCCAGGGAAAAGGATTTTTGTCCTTTGCCCGCCTGGTGATAGAAAGGCGTTTGGCAGATTATTGCCGCAAAAATACACGTCGCCGGGAAGTCCCTTTTTCCGGGATTGTTAACGAACAAGAGCAGTCAGAATCACTGCCTGCCGCCGAAACCGAAGCGGCAGAAAGAGCTTTTGCCGAACAACAGCTGCAGTCTGAACGGCAAGCAGAAATTATTCATTTTAGCCGGCTGCTAAGCCGGTATGGCATCACACTGGATGAGTTGGTGCGCATCTCTCCCAAACATCGCGATGCCAGACAGAGTGCCATGGCAGCAGCCAAAGCGGTGGCGGAGAATGAACAATGGTTTGATTACTTCAAGAAAAAAAACGCACTGCCGCTAAAATCCATGGAAAAAGAACTGCCGGTGAGCCGGAAAACACTGGAGCGGCAGAGAAAATATATTGTGGCTCTTTTATTGGTCTACGTGGAAGATCTGCCCCATATGAGAGAGTATCTGAAGGGGGATGAATAAGGATGACAACCCGCGGCATTGTAATGGAAGTTAAGAAAAATAAGGTTACAGTCCTGACCCCGGACGGGCGTTTTTGCACTGTACCCAGGCATGGCCGTGTGCAAGTAGGCCAGGAGTATTCATACACCCGGTCATTACGTCTCTGGTATGCAGCAGCTGCGGTACTTGTCCTGCTGCTCTTCTCGGCACTGATTCCTTTTACTCAGACACCGGAAGTAATGGCTTATGTTTCTGTAGACATTAATCCCAGCCTGGAGCTTGGTATTTCTCCCAAACTGGAAGTGGTTACTGTGGAGGCAGCCAACAGTGCCGCCGCCGACTTGCTCGCCGGCATTAAGCTGAAAGGACTGTCACTGGAAGACGGTCTGGGCGTTTTGTTTGCAGCTGTAGAAACTCAGGCTTATTTCACCACTGATTCTCCCGGCATTGTCTTGGCCGCCTCTGCCGCAAGCGATACAGAACCGGATTTGACCCAGTTGCAGGCAGAGTTGGAACAAGCCACAGAAAAATATGTTAGCCAGTCAGCTTCGCCGGTAGAAATGGCGGTGGTGACGGCTAATCATCAGGTCCGGGAAGAAGCCAGGGCAAGAGGCTTATCGGTAGGAAAGTATGCGGTTTTGTTGGAAGCGGAAGCCAATAAATTGAACCTGGAAGCGGCGGACCTGCAGGAAAAAGGAATCGGCCGGGCATTGCTGGACGCAGAAGCCCATCCCGGAAAAATTCTACGCGAGATAAACCGGAAGAAAAATATTCCGCCGGGCCAAGCTGAAAGAGATCCTGAAGAACACCCGGGGCAGGGCCGTGGGCCCAAGGAGACACCTCCGGGCTTGGAAGGCAGAGAGGATGACCTGCCGAGCAGAGGGAGAAGCTCTGACATCCCGCCGGGTCAACAGATAAATGAAACGGAAGACAAAGACAAAGACAACGACACCCCACCGGGTAATGCATATGGCCGTGATAAAAGAGACTTTTAAAAAAGGCAGTACTACTGCCTTTTTTTTGTACTGCTAGAATTATAACGCTTCGCAGATAGCGAAGCTGCTAATGTAAGCAGCACTGAAAAGCGCGCGCTGAGGGAACCGAATAAGCGCGCTTTTCTTGTTGATACTGCATCTTTGTCATTTAAGCAGGATTTAAGTCTAAAGAGTAGAATAGAGCATAGTCATAGGTATAATTTTCCCCTATCTGAAAAGATTAGAAATCAGAATACTTTTTTGGCGGTGGTTATTTGCACCTATCAGAATTTGACTACGAACTACCTGAAGAACTTATTGCTCAGGTCCCCTTAACCGACCGTGAAGCATCACGCCTTTTAATATTGCACCGCAAAAGCGGAGCTGTTGAGCACGGCAACTTCTCAGATATTCTTTCGCATTTGCAAGCCGGCGACACCTTGGTATTAAACGATACCAAAGTACTTCCCGCCCGGCTTACCGGACGTAAAAAAGGCGGCGGAGCAATGGCGGAAGTCCTGCTGCTTACCCGCAAAGACAAGGCTTGCTGGGAAGCTCTGGTAAAGCCCGGACGGCGTCTGCGCCCGGGAGCTGAGGTGGAGTTTGGTAACGGAGAACTTACCGCCGTCATTAAAGAGGAGCTGGCAGACGGTACACGGTTGGTGGAGTTTCGCTACGACGGAATCTTTGAGGAAGTGCTGGACCGCCTGGGAGAGATGCCGCTTCCCCCTTATATTACGGAAAAACTGGCGGACCGACAGCGTTATCAGACCGTTTATGCCAAAAATGAGGGTTCTGCCGCAGCCCCCACCGCCGGCCTGCATTTTACACCAAGGCTGCTGGCAGAAGCACAGGATCGGGGCATTAACGTCGTATATCTTACGCTACATGTGGGGTTGGGAACGTTTCGGCCGGTTAAGACCGAAGACATCCGGGAGCACCACATGCACAGTGAGTACTACAATATCTCCCCAGAGTCGGCCCAAATCTTAAACAGCTGCCGCCGGGCAGGGGGACGAATCGTTGCTGTGGGGACCACTTCCTGCCGTGTGCTGGAGACTGTAGCCCAGGACGACGGCACCATTAACGCCGGTTCAGGCTGGACCGACATCTTTATTTACCCCGGCTACCGCTTTAAAACAGTAAACGCACTATTAACCAACTTTCACCTGCCTAAATCTACCCTAATTATGATGATTTCCGCCTTCGCCGGCCGTGATAACGTTTTAAACGCTTACCGGGAAGCGGTACAAGAGCGCTACCGTTTTTTTAGTTTTGGCGATGCCATGCTAATCATCGATTGACAAGAGAGAAAAACGCAGGTAAACTATCCCATGGAGAGATGTAAATGGCTGTTACCTATACACTAATCAAAGAATGTCCCACCACCGGGGCCCGTGCTGGAATTCTGCACACCCCACACGGCGATGTACCCACACCGGTTTTTATGCCGGTGGGTACCCAGGCCACCGTTAAAACCATGAGCCCGGAAGAGTTAAAAGAAATTGGCGCCGGCATTATTCTCAGCAACACTTATCACTTATACCTGCGCCCGGGTCACGAATTAATCCGGGAAGCAGGCGGGCTGCACAAATTTATGAACTGGGACCGGGCCATTCTTACCGACAGCGGTGGTTTTCAGGTCTTTAGCCTGGGGGATTTGCGTAAAATCAAAGAAGAAGGGGTAACCTTCCGCTCCCATATCGACGGCTCGGAACATTTTTTGAGCCCGGAAAAAGTAATGGAGATTCAGGAAGCACTGGGCTCTGACATCATCATGGCTTTTGATGAGTGTGCTCCATACCCGGCCGACCGCGAGTATATAAAAAATTCCCTGGAGCGCACTACCCGTTGGGCAGAGCGCTGCAAAAAAGCCCATACCCGACAGGATCAGGCGCTTTTTGGCATTGTCCAGGGAGGCATGTATGCCGATTTACGGCAGGAAAGTGCTCGTCAGCTGGTACCCATGGACTTTCCCGGATATGCGGTGGGAGGCCTGAGCGTAGGTGAGCCGGCTCATTTAATGTATGAAATGCTGGAAGCCACAGTGCCTCTGTTACCGCAAAACAAGCCCCGCTATCTGATGGGGGTTGGTACTGCCGATTACTTAATTGAAGGTGTGTCTCGCGGTATCGACATGTTCGACTGTGTGCTGCCCACCCGCATTGCCCGCAACGGCACGGTTATGACCAGGGACGGGTACCTGACGGTGCGCAACGCTCCGTATGCAAAGGACTTCAGGCCGCTGGAAGAGGGCTGTGAGTGTTATGCCTGTCGCAATTACACCAGAGCCTACATCCGGCATCTGATAAAAACCAATGAGATTTTCGGTTTCCGCCTGACCACCTATCACAATTTGTATGTTTTGGCACACTTTATGGCCAAGCTGCGGGAAAGTATCCTAAACGGTACCTTTCCCGATGTGTATCAAGAATTTACAGCCCGTTTCGGGCGCAAAAAGGAGGATTAGTATATGCCTGCAGAACTGATTAACTTTGCACCTTTTATTATCCTGCTGGTCCTTTTCTATTTTCTGCTCATTCGTCCGCAACAGCAGCAGCAGAAAAAGAGAAAAGAACTGCTGGAGTCTCTGAAAGTAGGGGATGATGTACGCACCATCGGCGGATTTTACGGCACCATTGAAAAAATCAACGATGATGTGGTTACTTTGCGTGTGGCAGATAACGTACGCCTGCGCCTGGCCCGCTTTGGAGTGGAAAGCATCGTACAGAAAGACCAAGGTTAGTATTATTTGGCATAATCAAAGCTTGGGGCACATACATTCCACTAAAGAAATAGTGGAGGTGAAGCCCAGTGCCCAGAAGAAGTGCCGCAGCGGCACAGATGAAGCCACCTGCAACCGGTATGGTTTTGGCCAAAGGAGTTCTTTACGCCTACTTTCTTTCACTTGTGGTTTTTCTGCTGTTTAGTGTTTTAATCCAATATACCACGCTGACTGAAGCTGTCTTACCCTATACCGCGTATGCCACATCCCTGATATCAATCTTTATCGGCGCCACTTATGTTTCCAAGCGCCTGGATACCAAGGGGTGGCTAAACGGAGGCGTTACCGGCCTGATCTACCTGGCCGGGTTGGTCATTTTCGGCCTGATTTTACTGCCGGATTTTGGCCTCCATGCAGGGTACATAACAAAAACCGTCTTAGCTTTTCTGGCCGGCGCCGCCGGCGGAGTTTTCGGTATCAATTCTTGACCCAAAAGGGCCACTGTATATATGCAGTGGTTTTTTTTTTGCAATTTTTCATCCAAGATGGGAAAGGCTATGCAGAGATAATAATATCTGGGGGAAAGTGGGGTAAAAGATGATCCGTTTTGAAAAGATTACCAAAAAGTTCGCCGACGGCACCGTAGCTGTGGATAATGTAAACCTTACGGTTGAATCCGGAGAGTTTGCCGTCCTCATCGGGCCTAGCGGCAGCGGCAAAACCACAACCATGAAAATGATTAACCGACTGATTCCCATTTCCTCCGGTAAGATTTATATCGACGGAGAAGATACGGATAAAATCAATCCCATTGAGCTGCGCAGAAACATCGGCTACGTTATCCAGCAAATTGGGCTTTTTCCCCATATGACCGTGGGGGAAAACATTGCTCTAGTTCCCCGGCTGAAAAAATGGCCGGAGGAAAAATATGCGGGCAGAGTCGATGAACTGCTGGATTTGGTTGGCCTGAACCCAAAAGAGTATAAAAATCGCTTCCCCAATCAGCTTTCCGGAGGCCAGCAGCAGAGAATCGGTGTGATTCGTGCTTTAGCTGCCGAACCGCCCATTATTCTCATGGATGAACCTTTTGGCGCTTTGGATCCCATTACCCGGGAGCAATTACAAAACGAACTGCTGCGCCTGCAGGATGCGGTGAAGAAAACCATCGTTTTTGTGACCCATGACATGGATGAAGCACTGAAACTGGGAGACCGCATCTGTATAATGAAAGCCGGCCGGGTAGTGCAGTTTGACAGTTCGGAAAAAATTCTGCGCGAACCGGCCAATGATTTTGTGGAAGAATTTATCGGGCGGGAAAGGATGCTGCGCACCCCGGATACCGTTTCTTTAGAAGAAATTATGATCAGTGACCCGGTTACGGTAAATCCCAAACGCGGTGTGACCGAAGCTCTGCGCATAATGAGAAAGCGCCGGGTGGACAGCTTGATGGTAGTGGACAATAAAGACTTGCTGATTGGCATACTTACCGCAAAGGATGTGCATGAAAATATTAATCATGGCGGCCAAATTGCAGAAATTATGTCTAAAGATGTGGTGGCCGCCAGCGAAAACCAATCTGTAAGCGATATCCTGTCCCTGATGCGTGAGAAAAACGTGGGATATATGCCGGTTACCACCGTGGACGGCAAACTCAAAGGGTTAATTACCAGGACAAGCATTACCAATGTCCTGACAGAGATATTTTAGGCGAGGGGAGATAACCATGGGATTTTTTGAAATGCTAATTGCCCGACGAAGCGATGTTTTACTGCGGATTGTAGAGCATTTACAACTCTCTTTTGTAGCCATGTTCCTGGCTGTGGCCATCGCCGTTCCCATAGGCATTTATCTGACCCGATCGGAAAAGCTGGCTAACCCTGTAATTGGTGTTGCCGGTGTGTTTCAGACTATACCCAGCCTGGCTCTGGTGGCGTTGATGGTCCCCTTTATAGGTATCGGTTTTTGGCCGGCCATTATTGCCCTGTTTCTATATTCACTATTGCCTATTCTGCGCAATACATATACCGGTATCAAAGGGGTAAACCCGGCCTTAAAAGAGGCCGGCCGGGGCATGGGCATGACGGACAGGCAGGTCTTGGTGATGGTGGAATTACCGCTTGCTTTACCGGTAATAATGGCCGGTATCCGTACAGCGGTGGTGCTAATTGTGGGTGCTGCTACCCTTGCCACCCTGATTGGAGCCGGCGGCCTGGGTGAGTTTATTTTCCGCGGCTTGGCAATGTCCATAGACTCTTTAATTCTCCTTGGCGCCATTCCTGCAGCACTTTTGGCAATCTTGGTGGAACGGGCTCTGGGAACGCTGGAGCACCATGTTACACCCCTTGGCTTACGCGATAATCCGGGACAGGCCAAAGCCGGTGCCACACCCATAAAAATCGCCGGATTAGCACTGGCGGCAATTTTAGCCCTTGGCGTTGCGCTGCAGGGCATCTGGGGGATGTTTGGTGAACAGACCGACATTACCATCGGCAGCAAAAACTTTACGGAGAATATATTGCTGGGGCATATGATGGCCTCACTGATTGAAGAGCATACCGACCTGACTGTGGAAAGAAGCATGAATATGGGCGGCACCGAAGTTAACCACCAGGCCATGCTGCGCGGCGACATTGACATGTATGCCGAGTATACCGGGACCGGTTTAATGGCTATCCTGGACCAGGAACCAATTAGTGATCCGGAAAGAGTGTATCAGATTGTTTCAGAAGAATATGAGGAACGGTTCCAAATGGAATGGCTTCAGCCTTTTGGGTTTAATAATACCTATACCCTTACGGTTCGCAGGGAAATGGCCGAAGAACTTAATCTGGAAACTTTCTCCGACCTGATCCCCCATTCGGAAAATATGGATTTCGGAGCCACCCATGAGTTTCTGGAGCGCCCCGATGGATTGCAGGGATTGCAGGAGGTGTACCCGGGGTTGGAGTTTGCTTCCACCCGCGGCCTGGACCCGGGGTTAACGTACACCGCAGTGGCTCAGGGAGACGTGGATTGTATTGATGCCTTTTCCACCGACGGCCGTATTCCGGCGTTGGATCTGTTTGTGCTGGAAGATGACCGCCAATTTTTCCCTCCATATTTTGCTGCACCGGTGGTCCGGCAGGATGTTCTGGTGAGATTTCCGGAAATCCGTGAAGTTCTGGAGATGTTATCGGGGCTTCTGGATGACGAAACCATGGCACAATTAAACTTCGCCGTTGACGAAACGGGAAGAAGCGCCCAGGGTGTGGCAGAAGAATTTCTCAGAGAAGAAGGATTGCTTCAGTAGAAAGGTATAAAACAAAATGGAGATCGTCCGGTTGGACGACTCCATTTTAACTTTGCATTTACTGTGTTAAAACTTACCCAACAGAAGCAGGATGCCGATGCCGATAAACGCAACTCCGGCGCCGGTTTGGATCACATTGGGCGGAACCATTTTTCCCAACCAGGCTCCCGCCAATACGCCAATCAATGAAGAGAGGACCAGAGCGGATGCCGCTCCCAGAAAAACCATCTTCATGGGCTGACCCTGGGAAACCAAAAGCATCGTGGTCAACTGTGTTTTATCGCCCAACTCCGCCAGAAATACCAGCGCAAAGGTGGTCAGAAACGCTTTTAAAAGCATGCACTCACTCCCTGTGTTTTTTTTATCTTTATTCGGCCATCCCCGGCTCTATGAGTGAAAATGACTATCATCCTGCACCTTTTAGGGCCCTTTCAATACTATGGGTATTATGAAAGGGAGGGAGTGAAGAGTAAATGTCCACATCACTGGCGCAACGGGTAGTATTCCGTACCATGCTGGGTAATGTGCTGCTTGTCTTCATGAAATTGTCTGTGGGGATTATGGCGGGAAGTGCGGCGCTAATTGCCGAAGCTGTCCACTCCGCCGGGGATGTAATCGCCAGCTTTGCCGTTTTTATCAGTTTCCGTTTATCCGGCAAAGCGCCTGATCAGTGCCACCATTTCGGTCATAAAAAAATAGAATCCATCTGTACCTGTTTGGTTGGCGTTTTGCTGATCTTAATCTCCTATGAATTAATTACCGATGCCATTGGTAACCTGCGGGAAGGCGATTTGGCTGTGCCGGGAGTAGCCGCACTGTATGTGACAATTGCCTGCATTGTCATTAAAGAGGGTATGTATCGGTACACAATAAATGCGGCCAATAAAGTAAAAAGCCAGCTACTGTATGCCGATGCCTGGCATCATCGCGCCGACATGATGGTACTTAGCGCTGTTTTGGTTGGAGTAGGGGGAGCAAGGCTTGGTTATCCAATCCTGGATGGTTTGGTAGCTTTAGGTATCAGTGTGCTAATCCTTCGCCTGGGTATCGGCTTTTGCCGCAGTGGACTGGGTGATTTGATAGATAAGGCCCCCGATGAAAATACAACCAAAGAAATCAGAAAAACTGTAGAGGTAATTCACGGCGTGAAAGATATCCACTCTCTGCGGGCACGCTGCCATGGTTCTGAAGTACAGATGGAAATTCACATCGGCGTCGACAGCAGCATGCGTGTCAGTGAAGGCCACAACGTGGCCAAAGAGGTGAAAACCACCATCATGCGGGAGTTCCCGGAGGTATCCCACGTTATCGTTCATGTAGATCCGGTGTCTGAAAAATTATCTCCGTCAACCACGTAACTGCGGGAAAACCCGCGGTTACTTTTTTTTTCAGCAAACTAAAACGATTGTGAAGGATTTCTTTTCGGCCCGGAGAATTGAAAAAGAAGCATATCGTACGGGAGTTGATACAATGAACTGTGCACTGCTCTATTTTTCGCAATCCGGCTCCACCTTAAATGTGGCCCAAGCCATCGCCGAGGGCTTGAGAGAAGGAGGATACCGGGTTGAATTATTTGACATCACTAAAAATCCTCCAACCGATGTCTCCCGGTTTGACCTGATAGGAATCGGCACTCCCGTTTATTATTACCGTCTGCCCTTTAATATTTCGGATTATCTGCAAAACCTTTCCGGCTTAAACGGCAAAAAAACATTCTACTTTTTGCTGCACGGCACCTACCCCGGTGATGCGGGAAGGGAGCTACAGGACATTTTACAGAGCAGGGGAGCAAAAGAGCCCAGCGGAATGTGCTTTTTCGGAGCTGATTTTTTTCTTGGCTACCTGCAGCAGGGAGTTTTGTTTTCCCCTGGCCGTCCCAACGAGACAGACCTGGAGCAAGCCCAGGAATACGGCCGCCGCATGGCCAAAGGAGAGACGGTGCAAACCCAACCAGGTAAGCTGGGGCTGATTTACCGCCTGGAGAAACTCTTTACCAACCGGTGGTTGGTTCGCCATCTCTACAGCCAGATGTTTCACGCCGATAAAAAATGTATTAGCTGCAATCGCTGCCAAAATAAATGCCCCACCGGCAACATTACCGAAAACAAGAAGGGAAAACCATTGTGGGGGCATAATTGCCTGTTGTGCCTGACCTGTGAGGCGGTCTGTCCCACCGCAGCCATTACCTCCCCGGTCAGCTGGCCCATCACCAAACCTGTGATGGCCTTAAATGTGCGCAAAGCCAGTGCGGATCCAAAACTGGACAAAGAAAAGTTTGTGCGACGGACAAATTGATTTACTAAATAATAGATTGTGATGGGTTGACACCCGCAGCTTTTTCTGCTATGCTTCTATTAATTGAACACGCAGACGTGTTATGGCAAAGAAGCTCTCCAGCGGAGAGCCTTTATATTTTACAATGATGTTTTATGGCATGGGAGCCTTCCGAATTTACCGGAGGGCTTTTATATTTATACATGCCGGCAAAGCCGCCTATTTTGTGAACACACAAATAGGCGGCTTTTAATTTATACAGCCGGAAACAAACAGGAGGAGTGAAAACAATGAGACAAATTGCGATTTACGGAAAAGGTGGTATTGGTAAATCCACCACCACCCAGAACACGGTGGCTGCCTTGGCTGAAGCGGGCAAGAAGGTCATGGTGGTGGGCTGCGATCCCAAAGCGGATTCCACCAGGCTCCTTCTGCACGGTCTCTCGCAGAAGACGGTTTTGGATACGTTGCGGGATGAAGGTGAGGATGTGGAACTGGAGGATATTCTTCTGGACGGGTATGGAGATTGTAGCTGCGTTGAATCGGGTGGACCGGAGCCCGGAGTCGGATGTGCCGGCCGTGGCATCATCACTTCCATCAGCCTGCTGGAATCTCTGGGTGCTTACACCGATGACCTTGATTACGTATTTTATGATGTTTTGGGTGATGTTGTTTGCGGTGGTTTTGCCATGCCGATTCGTGAAGGCAAAGCTCAGGAGATCTACATTGTGGCTTCCGGGGAAATGATGGCCATGTATGCTGCCAATAACATTGCCAAAGGAATTCAGAAGTTTGCCAACTCCGGTGGTGTCCGTCTGGGCGGTATCATCTGCAACAGCCGTAAAGTGGATAATGAACTGGAGCTGCTTACAGCATTTGCTAAGGAAATGGGATCTCAGCTGATTCACTTTGTTCCCCGGGACAACATGGTACAGAGGGCGGAAATCAACAGAAAGACCGTTATCGATTATGACCCGGAGCAACCGCAGGCAGATGAGTACAGGCAGCTGGCCCAAAATATCGACGGCAATGATATGTTTGTGGTTCCCAAACCTATGACCACAGACCGGCTGGAAGAGTTGTTGATGGAACACGGAATTCTGGATTTATAAGGAGGCAAGTATATGTTAATGATTAAAGCCATAGTGCGTCCGGAAAAAACCAATGAAATTATGAAAGAGTTAAATGATGCAGGTTTTCCTGCTGTGACCAAACTGGATGTGGTGGGCCGCGGTAAGCAGCGCGGTGTGAAAGTGGGAGATGTGGTTTACGATGAAATTCCCAAGGAGCTACTGGTAATGGTGATCCGTGACGAGGACAAAGACGATATTATCAGCACCATAATTAAGCATGGTAAAACCGGAGAAGCAGGGACATTTGGTGATGGTAAAATCTTTGTAACGCCGGTGGAAGAGGTTTACACCATCAGTACCGGTCAACCTGGTTTGTAAGGAGGATTCTTATGAAAGAAGTTTGGGCGGTTATCCGCATGAATAAGGTTACACAGACCAAAAAAGCGTTAATTGAAAAAGGCTTTAACGGCCTGACGGCCATGAAGGTCATGGGACGGGGCCATTCCCTGCGGGATTTGGATAAAATTCCTGACGTTGAGGATAAGCATGAAGAACGTGAAATGCTTTTGGAAAGTATGCTCAAAGGAGGCCGCTTAATTCCTAAACGCCTGCTATTGCTGGTGGTGCCGGATGAAGATGTGCAGAAAGCGGTACAGACCATCATTGAGGTAAATAAGGAAGGGCATAGCGGCGATGGAAAAATCTTTGTCCTCCCTGTTGCGGATGCTGCCCGGGTCCGCACCGGGGATCGTGGCGAAGAAGCAATCTAGAAAAAGGAGGCGGTAACATGGCTTTTCGCGAGCAGGACCTGGATGCGTTAATGTATGAGTACCCGGCCAAAGTGAAGCGTAACCGCAAAAAGCACATTCTGGTGCGGGATACAAGTCAACAAAAGCAGGAAATCGAAGCCAACACCCGAACGATTCCCGGCATTATTACCAACCGCGGTTGTGCTTTCGCCGGCTGCAAAGGAGTGGTTCTGGGACCGCTGAAAGATATGGTTCATATCGTGCATGGCCCGGTGGGGTGCGGCTATTATTCCTGGCTGACACGCAGAAACAAAGCAAGAACGGATGAAGGTGGTAAAAACTTCATCGAGTATTGTGTCACCACCGACATGCAGGAAAGCGATATTGTCTTTGGCGGGGAGAAAAAGCTGGCTCAGCTCATCGATGAAGTGGTGGAAACCTTAAAACCCAATGCGATTTCGGTCTCAGCCACATGTCCGGTGGGCCTGATTGGCGATGATATCAATGCGGTCTCCAAAGCGGCACAACAAAAGCACCATATCCCGGTTCTCTCTTTTAGCTGTGAAGGATACCGGGGCGTGAGCCAATCGGCAGGCCACCATATAGCCAATAACGGCCTAATGGAGCATGTGATCGGTGACAGCGACAGTGAAGAGGCGCCGGGGAAGTATGCCATCAACATGTTGGGGGAATACAACATCGGCGGTGACAGCTGGGAAATTGAGCGTATCCTGGAAGAGATCGGTTACACCCTGGTTTCGGTAATGACCGGAAACAGCTCTTATGAGGAATTAAGGGAGGCTCATACCGCCGAACTCAACCTGGTCCAGTGCCACCGTTCCATTAATTATATTGCAGAGATGCTGGAGAAAAAGTATGGCACCCCCTGGCTAAAGGTGAACTTTATCGGCATTGAGTCCACCGTTGAATCCCTGCGTGACATGGCGCTCTACTTCGACGACCCGGCACTAACGCAAAAAACCGAGGAGGTCATTGCCAGAGAGCTGGCCAGAGTTGAACCGGTGATGGAGCAGTATAAAAAGATCTGTAACGACAAGACCGCCTTTTGTTTTGTGGGTGGCTCCCGGGGCCATCATTACCAGAAGCTGTTTAAGGAGCTGGGAATTGAAACAATTCTGGCCGGCTACGAATTTGCCCATCGGGATGACTATGAGGGGCGGGAGGTCATCCCTGATATTAAGATGGATGCCGATAACCGCAACATTCCGGAAATCAAGGTGGAAAAGGATGAACGGCGTTTTCGTCTGAAAATACCGCCGGAACGGATGGAGGAACTAAAGGATAAAATCCCCTTGAGCAATTACCCGGGGATGATTCCCGATATGAAAGACGGTCATATTGTGGTCGACGATTTAAACCATTTTGAAACAGAAGAGTTTATTCGTATCTTAAAGCCCGACATCTTTGCTTCGGGCATCAAGGATAAATACGTGGTGCAGAAAATGGGAATTCCCTCCAAGCAGCTGCATTCGTATGACTACAGCGGCCCCTACGCCGGCTTCAACGGAGCCATCCGTTTTGCTAAAGACGTGGCCGACGGGTTTACAACACCAACCTGGAACTTTATCAATCCACCGTGGCAGAATGAGCCGCTTTTGTCTGGAACGGTGGAGGAGGGGGAGCATACATGTTAAATCACACACCAAAAGAAATTCAGGAACGCAAAGGCGGCGTCATCAACCCGGCCAAGACCTGCCAACCCATCGGGGCCATGTATGCCGCTCTGGGAATTCATAATTGTCTGCCCCACAGCCATGGCTCTCAGGGTTGTTGTTCTTATCACCGTATGCACCTGACCCGGCATTTTCGCGATCCTGTGATGGCCTCAACCAGTTCATTTACCGAAGGGGCTTCGGTTTTCGGCGGCGGCGCCAATGTCAAAGCGTCGGTGCGCAATGTTTTTTCCATTTACAACCCGGATGTGATGGCCATTCATACCACCTGTCTTACCGAGACCATCGGTGACGATATCCCAAGCTTTATTGCCGACGCCGAGGTTCCGGACGGCAAAACGGTGATTCATGCCAACACACCCAGTTATGTAGGTTCTCATATTACCGGTTTTTCCAACATGACCAAAGCCATGGTGGGATATCTGGCGGAAGCCACAGATGACAGCAAGAAAGAACAGGCCAATGTGATCCCCGGCTTTGTGAACCCGGGGGACATGCGGGAAATGAAGCGGATTATGAACCTGATGGAGGTTCCCTTCATAATGTTTCCGGATACCTCCGGGGTAGTGGACAGTCCCATGACCGGTGAGTTTTCCATGTTCCCCAAAGGAGGCACTACGGTAGAGCAGCTGCGTGACACCGGAAACTCCAAAATAACCCTGGCCTTGGGAGAATTTGCTTCCAACGATGCGGCGGTCCTATTGGACAGAAAGTGCAAGGTGCCGGCCAAAATTCTTAAAACCCCTATCGGGATCAAGGCCACCGATGAATTTCTCATGGCGCTGCGCAGTACTTTTGCTAAAGAAATCCCCTACGAACTTGAAGAGGAACGGGGGCAACTGGTGGACATCATCACCGATACCCATTTCCACTTCCACGGGAAAAAAGTGGCCATCTTCGGTGATCCGGACATTGTTATCGCACTGACGGAATTTGTTATGAGCCTGGGCATGGTACCGGTCCATGTTTTGACAGGTACACCGGGTAAATCTTTTGAGCGCCAGGTTAAAGCCATGCTGTTGGCCGCCGGTGTTGAAGGCAATGTTAAGGCGGCGGGCGACTTGTTCTTACTTCACCAGTGGTTAAAAAATGAGCCCGTTGATCTCTTGATCGGCAACACCTACGGAAAGTATATTGCCCGGGCGGAAGACATTCCCCTGATGCGGGTAGGGTTTCCCATTTTAGACCGCAGCGTCCATTCATACCTCCCCATCGTGGGATATAAAGGTGCCCTGCGCCTGATAGAGATGATTTCCAATACGCTTCTGGAAAGACAGGACCGGGATGCAGAAGATGAAGATTTTGAATTGGTAATGTAGAAGTGTGGCGGGCCGGATCCCCGGCCTGCAGCTTCTTACCACCGGGAAAGGAGATGGATTGTATGAAAGAAGATTTCAGGCCCCAGCAAGACGAGATTAAAGAACGCCGGGATTCCATCTCCGTAAAAGGCGGTCAGAAGAAGCAACTAAAATGCGATACCCATAGTGTTTCCGGCTGTGTAAGCCAGCGGGCCTGTGTCTATTGCGGGGCAAGGGTTGTCTTAAATCCCGTTACCGATGCCGTCCATTTAGTGCACGGTCCCATCGGCTGTGCCAGCTACACCTGGGATATCCGTGGCAGCCTGACCAGCGGCTCGAGTCTGTATCGCAACAGCTTTTCCACCGACCTGCAGGAGGAGGATATTATTTTTGGTGGAGAAAAGAAGCTGGCTTCCGCCATTGACGAACTGGTGGCCAAACACAATCCCAAACTGGTATTGGTATACTCCACATGTATTGTGGGGGTCATAGGCGATGATCTGGATGCGGTCTGTAAAGCAGCAGCCGCCCGTCACGGGATCGAAGTTATCCCGGTACAGTCCAGTGGGTTTATCGGCAACAAAGCCGCCGGTTACCGGGCTGCCTGTGACGTCTTACTGCGGCTCAGCCTGCCTCAGACAGCAAATCCTTTGCCAAAACAACAGTACACCATAAACTACCTGGGAGACTTCAACCTGGCCGGGGAAGCCTGGATGATTAAAAACTACCTGGCGGAAATCGGCATTAAAATTAATGTGGTCTTCACCGGCGACTCTTCCTATGAAACATTGCAAAAAGCTTCTGCTACCTCATTAAATATCATTCAGTGCGCCGGCTCCATGACCATTCTGGCGGAACAGATGGAGAAACGGTTCCAGATCCCTTACATGAATGTTTCGTTTCTCGGCATGGAGGATACCGCAGAATCCTTACGCAAGATAGCCGCATTCTTTGAGAACAAAGAGTTTAACAAAAACACAGAGCGGCTCATCGCCCGGGAAGAAGCAAAGGTTGGCCATGTTATAGAATCGGCAAAACAGCTGTTTGCCGGGAAAAAAGCCGCCATTTATGTAGGCGGTGGATTTAAGGCCATCTCACTGATCAAACAGTTCAGGGAGATCGGCATTGATGTGGTGATGGTTGGAACCCAAACAGGACGAAAAGATGAGTATGATACCATCGGCGAACTGGTAAATGAGGGCACCGTTGTCCTGGATGATGCCAATCCTTCTGAGCTGGAAAAGTTTATGACCGAAAAAGGAGCCCATCTGTTGGTGGGCGGAGTAAAAGAGAGGCCGCTGGCCTACAAGCTGGGAATCGCCTTTATTGACCACAACCACGACCGGAAACATCCCTTGTCCGGTTATACAGGGGCCGTAAATTTTGCCCGTGAGGTAGAATCAACCCTTTGTTCACCGGTGTGGAAATATGCAAAGGAGGGTCCTCACCATGGCTAAAAACACCAGTGAAAATCCATGTAAAATGTGTATGCCCATGGGCGGTATCCTGGCCTTTAAAGGAGTGGCCAATGCCATGGTGATGCTGCACGGCGCCCAGGGCTGTGCAACCTATATGCGGCGCCATATCGCTGAGCACTTTAATGAACCGGTGGACGTGGCTTCATCATCACTGAATGAAAAAGGAACGGTTTTTGGCGGAGATGAGAACCTGAAGTCCGGTATAGAAAATATGATGCGTCTTTACCGGCCGGAAATGGTGGGAGTACTTACCACCTGCCTGGCTGAAACCATCGGAGAAGACATTGACCGTATTACCTCCGAGTTTCTTATTGAAAAGAATCTTGACGGTTTTCCTCTGGTTCCGGTGCCCACTCCCGGTTATGGCGACAGCCACTTTATCGGATTCTTTTACACAACCCGTAAAATTGTGGAAAAACTGGCTATAAAAACTTCGCCAACAAAGAAAATTAACCTCATTATTCCTAACATCAGCCCGGCGGATATTCGGGAGATTAAACGCATCATGAATTTGTTTGCCCTGGATTACACCCTTTTGCCTGATTTCTCCGACACGCTGGATGCACCGTTTTCCCGGCCGTTTAAAAAAATCCCTGGGGGGGGAACTCCGGTGGATCAAATTGCCGCCATGCCGGGGGCCCGCGCCACCATACAATTTGGGGTGACGGTGGAGGAGGGGTTAACAGCCGGAGCATATCTCCGGGACAAATTCGGTGTGCCGCTTTACAACGTGCCGACTCCGGTGGGAATTGAGTGTACCGATCAGTTTTTACAGCTACTAAGCGAAATCTCAGATGTCCCCGTTCCCCAACAGTTGCAACAGGAACGAGGGCGGCTGGTGGATGCCATGGTGGATGCGCATAAAATCACCTACCAGGGCCGGGCTGCCGTATTTGGTGAACCGGAAAATGTTTATGTTCTGGCCAGAGCCTGCCATGAAATGGGAACGACACCGGTGGTGGTTGCAACCGGCAGTAAGGCCAATAAACTTAAAGAGCTTTTGCAATTATACCTACCGGCTGATACGGATACGGCCATCCTTACCGGAGCAGACTTCTCCACGATTCAGGAATTTGCCCTGGAAAAGGAAGCCAATATAGCTCTGGGAAATTCAGACGGCAAAGTGCTAACGGAAAAAAGCAGCATACCTCTGATCAGAGTGGGCTTTCCCGTTCATGACCGTAAAGGAGGGCAGCGAATACTTACAGTGGGTTATGCGGGAGCGCTGAACCTGCTTGATTTGGTCACCAATACGTTGTTGGAACAGAAACTGAGCCGTTACAGGCAGAGCATGTATGATTCATTTTATCGGCAAAACACATAAATAAAAAGGGAGGTGGACCCCATGAAATGTCAGAGTGCCTGTTCAGCGGAAAAGGAGCTTTCTGCAGAAACCCAGAGACATCCCTGTTATTCCTTCGCAGGCCACAAGAAATATGCCCGCATGCATATTCCGGTGGCACCCAGGTGCAATTTGGCTTGCAACTACTGCAATCGTCGTTTTGATTGTGTCAATGAAAGCCGGCCCGGGGTCACCAGTGAAATTCTCACACCTCAGGCGGCCCTGGATAAATTCAGTTTGGTAAAGAAAGAAATTCCCAACCTGTCTGTGGTGGGAATTGCCGGCCCCGGAGACTCCCTGGCCGATTGGGAAAAAACCAGAAAATCAATTGAACTGATTAAAGCCCGGGATGAAGATACAATTATCTGTCTCTCCACTAATGGTCTCTTGTTGCCTGAACTGGCACCGGAACTTTTAGCGCTGGGCGTTAAACATGTCACCGTCACCGTTAACAGCATTGATCCAAAGATCGGTGCGCTTATTTATAGACATGTGCGCTACAAAGATGAAACACTTACCGGAAAAGAAGGAGCGGAACTGCTAATCAACAATCAGTTAACAGGGATAAAAATCCTTTCTGCCCATGGCGTGCTGGTAAAGGTGAACATTGTGATGATTAAGGGCGTTAACGATAATCATATTCAGGACGTGGTTAAAACGGTGAAAGAACTGGGGGCAAGCATCACCAATATTATGCCGCTTATTCCGGCACCAGGCAGTGTTTTCGCTCACCATGAACAGACCAGTAATAAAGACCTGGAAAAAATGCGCCAACTTTGTGAAACGGATCTACCCCAAATGCGCCACTGCCAGCAATGCCGTGCCGATGCCATTGGCTTGCTCCATGAAGACCGGTCCGCTGAATTCAGCAGAAGCGAGCCTTACCCAAAAAAGCCTGACGTGAGTGAAACGTATAAGATTGCTGTGGCGTCCAAATACGGAAAACGGGTAGATCTCCATTTCGGTCATGCTACTGAGTTTCACATTTACCGGTGCGGCCCTGACGGGTTTACGCTACTGGAAAAACGCGGCGTAGAGCAATATTGTCTTGGCGTTGAAGAGTGCGGCGAAGAAGAGGAGCGGCGGGAAATAATTATTCAATCGCTGGCGGACTGTGATGCAGTATTGACCCTGCGAATTGGGTATCATGCACAAAAACGCCTGCTGGAACAGGGAATTCTCCCGGTGGAAAACTGTGATAAAGTAAATAACGGTTTATTGTTTACCATGAAAGAGTTAGCCGAAAAAGAAAGTGCCTGAATGGAGGATGCTTCATGATAAAGCCTACACACCATATTTTTGTCTGTACCAGTTCCCGCCCTAACGGGCAGCAAAAAGGTTTTTGCCACAGTAAAGATGCCTTCGCTATTATGGAGACCTTACTGGAAGAGATTAATGACCGCGGCCTGGGAGGAGAAGTGTTTGTGACCAACACAGGCTGCCTGGGTTTCTGCGAGAAAGGGCCCATCGTCATCGTCTATCCGGAAAATATCTGGTACTTCTCCGTTTCCCCCGATAATGTGGAAGAAATCATTGAAGAGCATATTGAAGGTGGGAATCCTGTGGAGCGGCTTATGTCCCCAGAGTAAAGGAGGTGGCAAAATGAGTAAGGAAATTGCCGTTTATTGCGACGTGGACGGCAAAACAACAGGTATGGATAAGCCCGGAACCCTTTATGTATTCCGCAAACATCTGGGTGAATGGCAGGTCATTAAGTCTATGACCGTTAATCTTAATAAAGCTTCAGGCATGCCGGAACTTCGTCAGAAGATGGATAAAATTGTTGAATATCTTGGTGACTGTAAACTGTTTCTGGCAGCATCGGTTGTAGGGATCCCTTACTTCTCCCTGGAAAAAGCAGGTTGCACCATCTGGGAATTTACCGGGCAACCCAGACAGTTTTTAGACCTGGTTTTAGAACGGGAGGAAGAACAGGCCAAAGAAAAAGCGGTTACAGAAGATGTGGCACTGGTTCCACAACCCATGGGGGAGGGCCGTTTTTCCCTGGATCTGATTGAAATTCAGAAAAGCAATGATGGGATTACATCAAAACAGGTTCTCCGGCCGTTTATACAAAAAGGTGAATTTTACGAACTGCGCGTCACCTGTCACCACGTTCCCCCCTGGTTGGAAGCGGAGGTTGAATTAGGGCGGCTGAATATAAATGTTGAACAAACCAAAAGCGCTGTAGTTGCTGTGATAAGAAAAAATACTTGCACCTAAAGAAGCATAGCGGGTACAATTCAGCTTCATTGTAAAATGAGATGCACCAGTGGTAACATTGCAAAATAAAAATGCGCCACAGCCCAATACCGTGTATGATTGATGTACGACCAACAATCAAAATACGGAGGTTTGGACTATGGCACACTCACAGCATACCACAATCCCACGGGAATTCAAACACTTGACATTGGATCAAAGAGGCATGATCGCTGCTTACCACGAATCAGGGCTCTCTACTAGGCAGATTGGAGCGAAGATAGGCTGTGACCACACAACAGTGTCCAGGGAGCTAAAGCGTGGCACAGTGCTACAGAGAAACAGTAATCTTACAGAGCGTTATGAGTACTTTCCTGATGCAGGGCAAAGGGTGTATCGTGAAAACCGCTCACACTGTGTGCCATCGA
>NZ_ACJM01000022.1 GCF_000174415.1 Dethiobacter alkaliphilus AHT 1 | reverse complement strand
AAACAACTTGCCCAAGAACACCCTGAACATATGGAATTGTATAAAGTTGCTGCCAAGCTGGAGCAGGTTATGATTTCCCGTTTGGGAGACGGTAAAAAAATCTTTCCCAATGTAGACTTTTATTCCGGCCTAGTCTATAGTGCTCTGGGGATTCCGCCTTACCTGTTTACTCCTATTTTTGCCGTAAGCAGAGTGGCAGGATGGACAGCCAGAACCATTGAGTACCTGCAAAACAACCGTATTTTCCGTCCCCGGGCTATCTATACCGGAGAGTTTGACAAAACCTATATCCCCATCAAAAACAGATAACTGATAAGAGGCTCTTGCGAGCCTCTTATTCATATTTATCCAGATTAATGTCCTCGGCCTGTTGAATCTCTTCCACTGCCTGCGGGTCCATACCGGGCAAAATCTCCTCTGCTGGGGGTAGCTGCTCCTCGCCCTGCAATTGGTAATAATTGCGCAGCTTCTTGACCCAAAAACCGCCCCGAAAATGCTGTGGCTCGTGGGATATCACAAACGCCTCGGGATCGTAGGCCACAATATGATTGTACAAATCCCGCTGATTTTTACGGGAAGTGAGTATTTCCATCACCAATCTTTTACCATCCCTGCCTTCTCCCAGCCAGGAAGTAATTCCAAATCCTTTATCCCTTAACATCTGGGCAAAGGGGTAATCGGTGTGCTTGCTGATTACTTTCACCGTCACGTAACCCAGGGCCAGATATTCTTCGATGCGGGTTCCCACCAGAATTCCAATGGCAAAGCCGGCGGCATAAGCAATCAGGTTCTGGATTTCACCCAGGTTTTCAATAACCAGGCCAATGCCCAAAACGAATACAAATGCTTCCGCCGCACTGATTAATGAAGCGTGATAACGTTTTCCCTTTAGCAAAAACATGGTTCGCACGGTCAGCAACGAAATATAGACTATATTGATGACCAGAATAATTAATACCATGGGCAATATTTTTCACCTCTGTACAATTTTTACCGGACAGCACTGGAAAAATACTTACCCGCTCCGGTAAATCCAATTAACCTAGATAATAGCAGGTACTTGTACAGCTGGCAATATTTTTCTTATTTTTAGTAAAACCGCTCCGGCTAATAGCCGAAGCGGTTTTTAATTCATGCCGAGGCTTCGGCTGATTGTTCTTTCTCTCCACTCTTTTTGAATTTTATCCAGTGAAAGCCAAAAATCACACCAAGGATTGCTACACCGACGCCATCTGTCAACAGACCGGGATAGATAAGGCTAAGCGCTCCCGCGGCAAAAAAGAGTCGTTCCAGGATATTCAGGTTGTCCAGGAAAAAACCCTGAATAGAAGCGGAAAAGGCTATGATGCCCACAACCGCCGTGGCCAGTGCCACAGTAATAAACAAGGGATCGCCTTCCAGAATAAGCGCCGGATCATAGATAAACATAAATGGAATCAAATACGCTGAAAGTCCCAGCTTAAAAGCCTCAATACTTGCTTTTAGAGGCTCTGCCCCGGCCAGTCCAGCTGTGGCATAAGCGGTAAGGGAAACCGGCGGCGTGATATCAGCATCGGTGGCAAAGTAAAGGATAAAGAGATGGGCGCCAATAATGGAGCCCACATCCATTCTTTCCAACGCCGGGGCCACCAGCGTAGCCAACACAATATACTTGGCCGTGGTGGGGAGGCCAATACCTAAAACCAGAGAAGCTATCATAGTTAAAAGTAAACCATAAAGCAGAACACCTGCCGCATAGAGTTCAATGTAGCCGGCCAGTTTCAGGCCCAGACCGGTCATGGTAACAGTACCGACTATGATACCGGCACACGCGCAGGCCACAGCAACCTGAATAGCTTTGACCGTTCCTTCCTTGAAAGAATCGATTACTTTGCCGCCCACGCCTAGCAGCGTTTCTTTAACGTCACTTGCCGATCTCTTTTCTTCCTTAATAAAACTGATATATAGTCTCTCCAACAAAATTACCGGTACCATCAGCACAATGGCGGTAAAAACAGACCTTTGCGGGGAAGCACCCTGAACAAGCAGAACCACCAGTGCCACCAGCGGGAGCAATAAATGCACCCCGCTTTTAAAGGTGGGCCAGAAATCCGGCACTTCGTCTTTGGGAATGGGTTTTAAGCCCAACCGCCCGGCCCGAAAGTGGGTCATCAATATAAGGGAGAGAAAATACATCACTGCGGGAACCAGGGCAGCACGGGCAATTTCAATAAACGCCACCCCTAAAAATTCTGCCATAATGAAGGCAGCTGCTCCCATAATGGGGGGCATCAGCTGTCCGCCTGTGGACGCTGCGGCCACCACCCCGGCGGCAAAGTCGCCACTGTATTTGACCTTTTTCATCAAAGGCACAGTGAATGTGCCGGTTGTTACCGCATTTGCCACAGAACTTCCGGTAATACTGCCCAACAGGCCGCTGGCCAGAATTGACGCTTTGGCCGGGCCCCCTTTACTCCAGCCGGTAAGAGCATAAGCCATATCAATGAAATATTGTCCCGCTCCCGACTTGTCCAGAAATGTACCCAGCAAAATAAATAGGAAGATGAAATCGGCGGAAACGCCCAGTGGAATGCCGAAAATCCCATCCAGCGAAAGGTACAGGTAAGAAAAAATCCGCTCCAGCGAGTACCCCTTATGAATAAGTACCCCGGGCATATAGGGACCCAGGTATGCATACAGCAAAAACACCGCCGCAATCAGCGTCAGGGCATTACCCACCACCCTGCGAGTTAGTTCCAGCACCAGTAAAGTCATGAATATACCAAAAACCCAGTCGGTGACAATGGGTTCCCCGGCCCGGTAGCCAAGTTGGTCAATGCTCAAAAGTACATAAGCAGCCAACCCCACCACAGCCAGGCTTAGAATCATATCATATACAGGCACCCTGTCATCTTGCTTTGGCACAAACGGGTAATATAAAAATCCTAAAAAGCCAATAAAAGCCAGATGGATAGCTCTTTGTGAAAGCGCAAACAACTGTCCTCCGCCGGCGGTATAGAGATGAAAAAGGGCTGCAAGAATGGCAACGGCGCCGGCCACTTTAGAGATCCAGCCCTTTAATTCGCGGCGTTTTTCCAGTTCATTTAAGACCTTCTTGGGATTCTTTTTATCATTTTCAGCCATTATTCTCCCCCTCACTCACTCTCTGCAAAATAACGCTCAGCACCGGAATGCACATCAATATGCGTCTCCAGAGCCGTCTCGTGGGAGATGTTTTGCGCAATACTGTGAACCTCAATGAGCCTGTCCAGATTTTCAAAAATAGTTCTGGTTATTTCATAAGCCAACTCTTCATCCATGTCTTCATGAACAATAATGGTATTGCTCACCGAAAGAACTGCAACATCCTCATCCTGGTCGTTATAAGTGTTGGCCGGAATGATATCCTGCTCAAAGTAAGGATGCTCTGCCATAACGGTTTCCATTTCATTGTCGGTAAGAGGAATAAAGCGCAGGGTCTGTGTAGCACCCACCTCCAGCACCACACCGGCGGGAGCTGCAATATTCCAGAAAACCGCATCGATGTTACCGTCGCGCAAAGCGGCGGCCGCATCCTGCTGCCCGTAATTCACCACATTCACTTCATCCCATAATCCCAATTCCTCAAGCACGGTCCGGGCCATATCTTCTGTCCCGCTGCCCGGCGCATCGATGGATACACGCTTACCGGCCATATCCTCCATGGTCTCAATACCACTGTCACCTGCGGCAATAATATGCAACGGAGCAGAATACATCTGAAAGAGTGCCTGCACCGGATATTCACGGTCATAAGGATATTCTCCCCGAACCCCTTTATAGGCGGCATTTTCGGTGGTCATTCCCAAATCAGATTCACCGTTACCAACCAGCCGGATATTTTCCACAGACGCATTTGTTGATTCCGCATCTAGGCGCACACCTTCCAGGTTTCTGCTAATAACCTCACCCATTGCGCCCCCCAACGGATAATAGGCTCCCCCCGGGCTTCCTGTGGCAATAACCATTAACTGCGGCCTCTGGTCCCGCAGCAGATTGTAGCCCAGGACAATGCCCACCAACACAATAGCAACTACCAGGGATATCAGCTTAGTTGAATGTTTTTTATTGCCATTGTCTACGTTTTTTTCCTCACTCATTGCAGACCCCCCAATGCTCAAGCACAAACTTTATATGTAAAGTCTATGGGAATTGAGAAAGTCAGTCAACAATTTTAGCCCTCTAGCGCCGTATCAGGGCGCTTTTTAATGAAAATGTAACATTGCCAAACCGCTCTTTTTTACAAAGCAGAGAAAAAACCGCTGCACGCGCAGGCGGTTTTTCATTCTGTTTCAGTACTAAGGGTATTTTCAAAATATATACTTTGACTGGGAAAGGCAATAGACACCCCTTCCGCTTCTAAAATATCCATGATTTTAAAGTTCACATCTTCTTTTACTCCAAGATATTCGCCCCATACCGTTGTGTTGGTAAAAAAGTACAGGAAGATGTCCAGGCTGCTGTCACTAAATTTATCAAAGCGCACAAAGATTGTGCCCTGATGTACATCAGGATGATTCTCAAGCATTACTCTGATTTGCTCCACACAATTCTTTAACTTTTCAGCAGGGGTGGTATATGTGACGCCCAAATGGTAGGTGATGCGCCGCTTACCCATCCGGGTCCAATTGGTCAGCGCTTCATTGGCAATCATGGAATTGGGCACTGAAACAAGGGCATGGGCAAAGGTTCGTACCTTGGTACTCCTAAACGTCATCTCCTCCACGGTGCCCTCCACGCTGGAGGTTTCTATCCAGTCCCCTTCGGAAAAAGGCTTATCCATAATAATCATAATGCCACCAAAAATATTGGAGACCGTATCCTGCGCCGCCAGGGCAAAGGCCAGGCCCCCCAGGCCCAGACCGGCCAAAAAACCTTCCACATTATAGTCCCAGGTCTGCACAATCATCACCGCAGCCAAAACTACTATCAGGACCCTGAGAACTTTGGTAAAAAAGTCAATTAAAATCCGGTCAATATGGTACTTTTCACTGATGGACCAGTAATTTTTGCCGTCGATCAGATTATAAAGGCCCCAAGCCAGAAAATAAATAAACAGGGTCCGATAAATTGGGTATAACATCAGATAATGACGTTCGGCCAGAGGCAGGGCCAGCAAAGACAGGTAAATACCGATAACAAGGATGAGAGCTTTTAGGGGATCCTGAAAAGCCAGGATAATCTTGCCGTCAATTACCAATTTGCTTTTATTGGCCAGTTTCAAAATTGCACTGAAAATGAAGCGGGTAATAAACCCGCGCAAAGCCAGAAAAAAGAGAAACACCAATGCAGCGGTAATATATTCCCGCCAGGGTCCGGTCCATTCATAAAGCAAGGACCACCTGTCTACGGTAGCGCTAAACTCTTCCATCATCCTCTCTTCCACACGTTTCTCTCCTCAGACATGATTTTTATAATACATATTGTCCGAGGTAACATCTTAGCACAAAGTTTTCATAAGAAAGGCACGCTTATTCACCTCCTGCGCGCGTGGTTCGACACCGGTTTCCTTAGCAGGTCCCAAATTGCCAAGGGTATATTTTCCGGTATAAACAACGCCTGCTGCAAAAACTGCAGCAGGCGTTATTGGGTTATGCCTCCGTCTGGGTACTAAGCTGATTTTCAAAATATATACTGCGGCTGGGAAATGCCACCGACACCTGTTCTTCCTCCAAAATCTCCATAATCTTAAAGTTTACATCCTCTTTAACCCTGAGGAACTCTGCCCAGTTGGTTGTGCTGGTAAAAAAGTAAAGAAAGATGTCCAGGCTGCTGTCGCTAAATTTATCAAAGCGGACAAAGATTGTATCCTTATGCAACTCGGGATGATTTTCCAGCATCTCCCTTATCCTTTCCACACAGCTTTTCAGCTTTTCACGCGGCGTGGTATAGGTAACACCCAGATGATAGGTGATACGCCGTTTGCCCATCCGGGTCCAGTTGGTCAGCGCCTGGTTGGCTATCACCGAATTGGGGACTGAAACAAGAGCATGAGCAAAAGTTCTTACCTTGGTGCTCCTAAAAGTCATCTCTTCCACAGTACCCTCCACGCTGGAGGTCTCAATCCAGTCACCCACAGAAAACGGCTTGTCCATAATAATCATTATGCCACCAAATACATTGGCGGCAGTATCCTGGGCCGCCAGAGCAAAGGCCAGACCACCCAGGCCGATGCCGGCCAAAAACCCTTCCACGTTAAAGCCCCAAGCCTGTACAATCATTACTGAAGCTAAAATAACCACCAGCACCCGGAGCACCTTGGTGAAAAAATCAACCAGAATCTGATCCACGCAGTACTTATCACAGATTTCCCGAAAGTTTTCACTGTCGGTCAGGTTGTAGAAACCCCAGGCCACAAAATAAATGAACAGGGATCGGTAAATAGGATACAACATCAGATAATGCCGGTCTGCCAAAGGCAGGGCAAGCAAGGACAGATACAGGCCCACAACAAGAAACAAAGTTTTCAGAGGTCCCTGAAAAGCAAGAAGTACCTTTGTGTCCATTTCCGTCTTAGTTCTACGGGTAAGCCTCAAAATTGTCCTGAAAACAACCTGGGTAAACAGGCCCCGGGCCAATAAAAAAACAATAAAAATAATACCGGCAGTAACAATTTCGCCCCATATTCCGCTGGTTTCATAAATCTGAAACCAACCCACCACATTGTCAATAAACTCCTCCAACATTAAGCGCCTCCAAATAATTTATTCCCGCAATATAGTGTTAACGAAAGGCGTCATGATTTCCTCCCCTGCACACAAAAAAAGGCCCTGCAAAGGGCCCTTTTTCTGCCGGCAACATATTCTAGTAACGCAGAACCGCTGCTACCGGTTCCGAATCCGGCATCTCGGCAGGGTCCACAGCGTAGACCGTTCCGTTTTTCATAAAGGTTTGCACCGCTGCAAAATCCAGCAGTTCTCTGCTGCCGTTGGCAGGCTCTTCTGCCAACTCAATCTCATTTTTCTCCGGATCAAACCTGCCCCACTCTTTCTTGCCTAAAGCTACAAAAAGAGTATCCACTCTGCCGTGATAAGAAGCAGGGACAATTTCTTTAATATCGGCGGTTACCTTGCCTGTTCCCTTCTGCTCTGCGTACCGCGCCCTGGCTTCCTCCTGCCTGCTTTTAAAATAGGGCTCCACAATGGCCCACGCCTTCTTATGCAGCTCCTTTGCACTGCTGTTTTCCGGATTCCCTTTTATGGCTTCGTCCATAAGCTGCGGGTATTTACCGGCTTCCCGGTACAGGGGAACCAGATGGTCTACACAGGCCAAAACCAACGGAATGTCATCCCGACTCAGTATGTCCTGCAACCTGCGGTCAATTAAACGGAAATAACGCAACAGCTTTTCATGCAGCACCTTATCAATCTCCCCACCGTGGCTGAAGAACACAGCTGAACGTCCCCCACCCTGGCGAGGGGATCCGGTGTGAAACTGTATATTTGTCTCGGGAAATTGCAATTCAATATCTTTTTCAAACTCCGCCACTTCTTTGCCCAGGTCAACTTCTTCTACAAAATCCCTGGTACACATGAGCAGGCGCGCATTTTTCTGACTAATTGCCAGAATGCTGAATTGACCATCCTTGGTGTATAGAGGTAAGACCGGCTTAATATAAAAGCTGTCCGTCACCATCGCCATCTTTTGAAACCGCACAGGCAGCCTGTAATAACGGGAAATATCCTGGGAGAGGAAGAAAGCCAGCCCTTCACTCTGGTAACTCCAAAAGAGACTGTCCTCAACCAATCTGGAGGGCAACTCCAGTAACTTCTTTCTCTGGTGCGGACGAACCCCCCTGGCAATCAACTGCTCTTCTGCCTCGCTGATTAAAGACTTCAACATAATGGGGCCCTGCTTAATATCTTCGCCAAAAATATGCGTAGGCACATATATAGAGATGGCAGGCCCCTGCCCTCTGTGTTGGGATAATGCTTCCATTTCATCTCTGGTCAGTATGTCCAAAGAAAACACCTCACTTCTGACTAGTTTCGCACTCACCCTTGTCCCACTAGGCAACTCCGACACTCTCTTATTCTAAATTTTACGGTGTTCACACCCAATTTGAATTAATAAATCATGAAGAAACGGACACCCATTAGGTGCCCGCTAACCGGAATTGAGAAGGCAGCCGATATGTACCACGGACCATTGTCCGTGGTACTTTATCCGTTTCTTACAACCAAAATTTCCTCAGACTTTGCACAACGGCTGTTAATGCAGCCCACAACAAAAACTCTTCCCAAAGTGCCTGCGGGCACCTGCCACAGAATCTCGGCAACCTTTTCACCGGGACAGTCTATGCCAATCAGTCTGGCTAACTCGCAGGTTTCAGTGCCCGTGGGCTCTAAAAAAAAGAAAGCACGAAAAACAGGACGGCTAAATGTGGCCCGGACAATAACCCGGGCATTTAGCTGCACAGCTCCGTCCACTACAGGCAGGGGCTCCCTGTCTTCGGATAAAATCCTCAGAGTAAGCACCCGCAGTTCCGCAACGTCGTTGGGCTCTGGAAGAACTTCGGGGATGCAGATTACCTGGCCTACAAAAATGATATTGGGATTAACAATCTGGGGGTTGGCGGCAAGAATAGCTTCAACCGTTACGCTGAACTTACGGGCAATACTAAAGAGCGTATCTGTGGGTCGCACAGTATAAAACTGGCCGTCACATTTCTTTGGCGGACGCGGCACCTGCGCCGGTGAAACGGGATGCATGGCGCGTGTATTTTTTTCATCACTCAAAGATATCACCTCCTTGCAGCTTTGTCGCTACTACAATATATGCAATCGCTGCAATTCGGTTATCATTTAGCACATAAATTAAACGGGAGAGCCTCAAGCTCTCCCGTTATTTTCTACTTAACAGTATGCAGTATGTCCATCTCAGGGGAATTAACCAAGGTTTGCTTAATCACACAATAACGGTCTGTCAGACGAATCAGTGTAGCAATCTGCTCCTCTGTGGCATCGGTATCCAAGTCAAAATTAAGGCGAATATTTTTAAACCCTACCGGAACCTCTTTGGAAACTCCCAGAGTCCCCCTAAAGTCAAGATCTCCTTCCGCGGTAATGGTTGCATCCTTCAATTCTATTTCCAGCGCAGTTGCCACCGCCTGCAGCGTTACTCCGGCACAGGCCACTAAAGCCTCCAGCAGCATATCTCCGGAGCAGGCCGCCAGGCCGGTCCCTCCGGTGGCAGGATGCAGTCCCGCCTCCACCAGCCCCTGGCCCGTATCAACACGACAGGTTACCCCCTGACCCAAAGCCCCCACGGCACGCAAGGTAACCATTGCCGCCCCTGAATCTTCCCGGTACTTTTCCTTAAGCGGAGCCTGAAGATTGCGCAGTTCCTCGCTTTTCATAAATATTCCCTCCTATCTTAGTGGAACTTAGCTATGTAAACTACTTCTCCACCCTGCACTTGGCTCCTGCAATTATTCTGAAAATTCATAATATTTTTTAATCATGCCCAAGATACTGAGGTATGGTAACCTGCCCTTTATACCTCACCTTAATCATATCAGACGTCATGACAATCCCTCTTTCTTGCCGGGTATGACTTTCTAGCTCAAGATTACCACATCGCAGTTAGTGCTAATGAACCTCTCGTAAGGTTAGCTTCCCTCACTTTCTGGCTTTTCCAAACTTTCTAAGATACCCTTGATGACTTTGTAATGATGAGCATCATGATGGATCCCTACTCTTAAAACCTGCAGCATGTTTAGCCAACCAATGGCCGGATCGTATACCAAAGCGTTACCCAGGATATGCTCCGGTTTATTCCTGTAAAACGATTTAACATTATCATGCTCTTCCCCCAAAGCTTGCTTTAGAACAGCAACAGAAACAGGGTTTTCAGGCTTGTATTTCGGCGGCCATAACCACCCAACATTCATTGGAAAGCCGGGCCGCTCATAAACGTCATCCATTTCTGCATCATAGCTCTTATTTCTTCGAATCCAGCCCATCAAAAAAAGCAGAGGCCACAAAACAGCAATAAAGCGCCGCATAAACTTGGTAATGGCCCGCAAATGATCTATCTGCTCGCCAATTGACCACTTCCCCGGCTTTGGCCTCTGCCAGATTAAGTTCTCATCTACCTTTTCTAATGTTTGAAACATCTCTTCCCGTTGCTGCTCTAAGATAGCCAGGTACTGATCAGTAATGTTTCCCATAATTATCCCTCACCAACTATTCAGTAGCATAACCAGGCCGAATGCCCAAGTCATCCAAATAGATATCCCCTGCTGGAGTTATGTCGAAGATGAAATCGATTGTTTTTAGTCCGGACAAATTAAGCTTATCGTTTTCTGCCCAAAAGTCCTCTAACTCAAAAGCATAGGTGGTAAATACCGGCTCTGCCTCAAAGGCCACCTGCAGCGGAAACTTATACATCCGGTAAGGAAGTGCAGGCGGCAGAGAGACCAAATGGCTAAGGGGTAGTGAGGCTTCCTGGCCAGCCTTATCCGTTAGCGTGACAGTGAGGTCTACAGAATTATTCTGGGAAATGTTGGCCAGAGCAAAAGTCAACATTCCCCTTTCATCCAGAGTAAAGCCCGCAGGCAGCTCCATACTATATGAACCGATCCCTTTCAGATCCTGATCCCAGCCCAGACGGACACTGACCGTATCCCGGCGCTGATCCGTGCCCAGAGCCGGGGGCTCCTCCCGCCAAATGGTCAGGTTAGCACCGCTAAGCTTCGCACCCGGAAGCGTGGCACTCTCAAGATTAAGACCTTCGTCAAAAGATGCCAGAGCTATGGTGTCTGAACTTTGATACTGTGAAAGATAAACCGTCTTTGGCAGCCAATTCTTCCCGGACAGGGGATTTTCAAAAAGCCGCTCATACTCCTGCTCACCGTGTAATGAAGCTTCCAGGAAAGCACTGATAAATACTTTGGCCGCCGTTTCCTGCTCAGCCGCTGACATAATCTGTGAAAGATTTAAAAACCAGCGCCCGGCAGAGAAATCTATCTTACCCCAGCGGGTATTAAACTGACCGTGGTTGGCATTATGAAGATAAACTGCCGCTTTAAACCCCTGGTAATCCGGGGAAAACCTAACCCGGTCATACTGCCTTGATCCTGCAAAAGACCGCACATCACTGTCCACAGAGCCCTGCATAACAAGATAGTTAATGTCTTCTAAAGGAGTACCCATGCGGCGGGGGCGGTACTGGCCATCAGATGGCGCAATGGCGATGACAGCGCCAATATCAAAACCAAAATCAAAGGATATTGCAGCGTTGTCTGGATGAACAGGCAAATCATTAAAAGCAGCGGCGATGGCGGCGGCTTCACCACCACGGGAGTGACCAATCAGAGCAATTTTTTCCGTAGCCACCTTCCCGCTAAAGTAATGGTTTTGGGATTCATTCCACTCATGCCATAACCCCAGGTGCTGCAACAGAAGGTAACCTCTGGCATCATTTTCTTCTACCAGCCCTCCCAGAACTGCTTCAAGCATACCTACTCCATTTAAAAAGTTCTGGTCCACAGAGGAAACGATATAGCCGCGACTGGCCAAAAGCTCACCCAGATAATCATAACCCGGATCGGAAAAAGCATCCATGCTGTGGTTACCGTGTACCACCAAAACTAAGGGGAAAGGACCTTCCCCCTCCGGGTACCAAACCCGGGCATTTAAAGGGACATTAGAGAGATCAAAGCCCCAGTAATTCTGGCGCAACCAACCGGTAATTCCCCCACCCCCTTTTACCATGGGAGAAACATCTACAGAATCAGTCTGAATATCCACATCTGCACCATATTCAGAGCGACGCTGATCCACTCCACTGCCGTAAGTCAGAGTTCGTACAGAGTACGGGCCCTCCTCTGCCGGATTTTCCACAGCCAAAGGCCTGACTCCACTTTCTGCAAAGCCGGACCAAGCCACCTCATGGGGAGAGCCGGGCCAAAACGCCCAGAAAACAGCAACAACGACCCCAATACTGCCCAACAGCAGCGCCGTTAAAACAACTCTGCGCTGTCCGGTCTTTTCACCGGCGCTCTTCAAACCGCCAATCCCGGCTCCCAGCAAAGAAGAGACAATCAATACATAAATTATTATAATTAAAACATTAAATAGCTGACGAAATCCCGGCATCAGCAAATTAAATAGCAAAAACACTGAACCCACCAGAACCCAGCGATATAACTCCGGTACTTTTTGAAACTTATTAAGAACAGAAACTATCAGCTGTCCCAAAAGCAGCGATAATGCCGCCGCCACCAGCGCAAACCCCATAGTTACGATCCAGTTTTGCATGCTGGCCGGGGGACTGCTGAAAATTATTGCAAACCAGACCACAAGAGTAACCAGCACCACAGCAAACGACGCGCCGCGCCAGGCCCCCCGCCCCAGACTAAACAACCGCTTAACGGCACCGAAATTCAAAAGTTTTCTATTAGTTTGTAAATTACTCTCTTCCTGGTTCACCAAACCACTCCTTTGCCCCAAGCAAATTTAGCATCTTGTTCATTTTGTTCTAAACTAATTGTAAACCAAGGTTCTGAACATTTATCAAACATCATTTTGCAATCTGCACTATAAATCCGTTTTGAAAAGGGCTGCTATACAAATACTACTTACAGAGCCCTAGAGCAATTTTTTCCCAAACACTACTAAGGAGGATATAACCATCGAGTCTATCACGGAATTAAACACACTGCTGATGGGAGAACACATGGCCATTCAGTCTTATGAACATTTTATGGAACAGGTTGAGGACAGCACCATAAAGAAAACGTTGCAAAAAATTCAACAGGACCACAAGCTTCATGCAGTCAAAATTGCGGAACAGATACAAAATCTCGGCGGTCGTCCTGCTAACGACCCTCCCATGATGGCTGAATTTATGCTTACCCTGAAAAGCCTGCACAAAAAAGATCTTGCTTCCATCATCAAAGATGCTTATGTGGGGCAGAAACGAGGAATTGAAAAAGCTGAAGAAATTGTCAAAGGGGATCTTGACCAAAATAGCAAGAACCTGCTAACTGATATTCTACACGAAGACACTATGCACCTATCTATTCTAAAAGAACTTATGAACCACTTGGACAACAACACGTCAACGCCCATACATTAACTGTGGGCATATATAAAAACTGCAGCGTCCAAAAACGCTGCAGTAGCTATTATTAAGGGATGCCGCTAATTGGTAAGATTCCAGAATATATTTTTCCAGGCATACTCCGGTACATTCCTAAGCTTTTCACCGTCGGTTATATACTCTTTACCGGGTAGTGCCCTTTTTTGTATGTTTGCTGTATTTCTGGTCTGACGATAAATGGCCATGATTTGTTCTCTTCCCAGGTTTGTATCAACCTCCCGGGTCAGAACCCAAATCACTTGAGGTATTTTTACCAAAGTGCTGGGGCATATAACTGCTTTTACCACAGCGTCAACTACCGGCTGCTCATCGGTTCTCTCTCCCGTTCTGGTCTGTTCAAAGGCATCAGCTATAGAAACCATTTCCCCCTGAATATCTATATCTCCCATGATGTCACTGATTTTTTCAAAAGAGGATTGGTCAATTAAGACATAACTGTCAATTTCTATGCCCATTCTTTCTTCAATAAGGCTGATAAAGCCGGCCTTTCCCTTCACATAAAAGACCTGGCCTACTGTAGTATAAGCCCTCCCCTCCTCTATTCTTAAATAACTATTTTGTTCTATTTTTGCAAAAAGGGGCACTGCTACAACTACTCCCTTTTTGCTTTCTTCATTTATAGACATCACGTTCACAGCTTTTAAGTTTTGCCCGTCGGTCCAAATGAAAATAACATTGGTATTATTTAGCTTTTTGTTATTTTGCGGCACCACTGCTGATTCTTGCGTATTCTTTCTGTTAACTTCTTCAGGTGTTTCTTCCTCAACAGGTGCAGGCTCTTCCTCTATCGGGGGAACCCTGTTATCTTGTCTTTCTGAAAGGGGTATCTCCGCCACAATTCCGCCGTCCCCTATTTTTGACCAATAGCCGGTCAAGGGGTCATTGCGCTCAATTCTTTGTTCTTTTTCAGGTTGGTTCATTTGACCGAAATATCCATAAGCTCCTAGAAACACCAAGGACAAAATTACTACAGTCACCATCGCAACTTTATAAAAGGACTTTTTCCTACGCATCTAATTTCCTTTCAAATATATTGGTTTATATTTAATAGCATTAACGCTGAGAAAACTGCTTATTCGCTGGCTACGTTAGTGCAAAAAAGTGTCAACAGACCCAAGTTTACTCATTAATCATAACTAGGTCGGCAAAATAAGAAACTACAGCACCTAATAAATACTGTAGTTTCTTTAAAATGTATACTACCCCTGCTACGCGGGCCTGGTCTCATTTGCGGATGTGAATTGGGCTTTTGCTGATAGACATGGCTGCCTCCCAGGTAGCCTCACATAAAGTAGGGTGAGGGTGAATAATATCGGCCAGGTTATGTGCTGTTACTTTGTTTGCTACTGCCACAGTACCTTCCTGGATAAGATCTGAGGCATGGGGCCCTAATATATGTACTCCCAGAATAGTTCCCAATTCTTCATCGGCAATTATTTTAACGCTTCCTTCTGACTCCCCTTGAATAAAGGCTTTGCCATTGGCTGTAAAGGGAAACTTCCCTATTTTTAATTTGTAGCCCTTCTCCTTTGCTTCCTCTTCTGTTAAGCCTACAGAAGCCAGCTCCGGGGAGGTAAATATGCAGGCAGGTACGGCTTCCTCTTTATAAACTTCATTAGCTCCGGCAACATTTTCTGCGGCTATCACCCCTTGATGGGTAGCTACATGGGCTAAAAGGTGACCCGACGATGCCACATCTCCTACGGCATATATACCGGGGACAGTTGTCTCCATATTTTCATTCACTTTAATCCCTGTTTTATCGTATTCTATTCCTAAAGAGTCTAAATCCTGTCCACCGAAGTCAGGTCTGCGTCCCACAGAAATCAAGACCGTATCGGCAGAAAGTCTTTCTTCCCCTTTCCGGGTAGTAACTTTCACGGCAAGGCCGCCGTCACGTTCTTTAATTCCTTCAAGCTTTGTTTTTGTCATTATATTTATTCCCTGCTTTCGCAGCAGAGGAGTCAAACGCCTGGACATTTCCGCATCTACTGTTGGCAGAATACGGGGCAGAAGCTCTACAACTGTAACGGAGGAGCCAAAAGAGGCAAAAACAGAGGCCATTTCCATGCCGATTACACCACCGCCAATGATGGTTAAATTTTTAGGCACTTCCTCCAGGCTAAGGGCCTCTTTAGAGGTTAGCACGCCGGGAAGATCCATGCCTTCTAAGGGAAGCTTAACCTCTTGACTGCCTGTTGCCAGGATAACCTTTTCTACAGATACTTCTATAACTTCTCCAGAGTCTCTTTTAAGTTCAAGCTTAGTTGGCGTGACAAGGCGTCCTTCTCCGGAAAAAACATCTACTTTAGCTCCTTTAAGAAGGCCATCTACCCCTTGCACTAACTTATCTATAACATACTTTTTTCTTTCTTGAATTTTAGAAAATGAAAAGGACAGGCCCTGGGTTTCTATACCAAAGTCCTCTGCTCCCTTGATTTTTTTAAATAGTCCGGCACTGTTTGTTAATACCTTAGTAGGAATACATCCGTAGTTAAGGCATGTACCCCCTAAAGCATCTCGCTCCACTAAAATTGTTTTTAGACCTAAAGCAGATCCCCGCAGAGCAGCAGTATACCCTCCCGGCCCGCCCCCTATTACTGCTAGTTGATAGTGCTCCATTCTTTTGCTTCCTCCTTTCCTGCAATGAATTTTACATGGAATATTTCAGAGAAACCTTTTTTAATTTCACAGGCTAACTCATCATCTGCTATTTTAAAGCCAAGATCTTTTAACCCGGCAGCTTTTTTCTCTAAAGAGTCTAAAGAGAAAGCGTCCCCACAGGGCTTTAAAATCTGCCGGTACAGGTCAACGGGAAGCTCTTGTAATATTGAACCATGCTGCAGCAGTCCTCCCCGCCGCCGTACCTGAGCACTGCCTACTACTTTTTTACCTAAGATTTGAATTTCATAAGCAGAGGGACTATCAAAGCAGGCCCCGGGGGCCAGTCCCTTACCTCTACCCTGGCTAGGGGCTAAATCTGCTTTTATGCCCAGAGCACCAAGACCGCTAATAATACCCTGGCTTAATAGCTTATATGATTCTAAGACACTTTTAGGAATAAGGGGATGCCCTTCAGGAACAATCACACTGTATGTCAGCTCTCTGTGGTGAAGTAACGCCCGACCCCCTGTAGGTCGCCTCACTATATCTATCCCCAGTTGTCGGCAGGCTTCTATATCTACTATCTCTTCTGCTTTTTGAAAAAAACCTAAAGATAAAGCCGGAGGTGACCAGCTATAAAAACGGAGGACAGGCTTTGATCGACCTTCACAAACTTCTTTTAAAAGGTCTAAATCTCTTTTCATGTTAATTTTCCCTGGTAGTGGTGAATCATGAATTAAACGCCAGGTTTCCTGCAACTTCATTTCCCCCTTCCTCTAAGCCGGCAAGCACACAATCGACGGCAGCTTCCTCTTCCTCTAATGTTAAAGGCCGGGGATAATTATATAAAACACTGCCGGGGCTTTCATTGTAAAAGGGGCGGTTACAATCAGGGCAACCGCTGGTCAAAAAGGCTGAGCCGCCCTTTAAATATTCTCGTAAATCACTTATGGGCACTCCATAACCCGTTAAAACGCCTTTCTTAAAATTCATGGCTGCATAATCAATAACTTTATTTTTTAATAAATAGAGAGCTGCCTGCATGCGACGATACCTTTCTATCTTCGGTGGTGCAGAACTGCCCAAAGGAGTTCCCTTTATGGGGGTAAAGGCAAAAAGAGCTATAGTAACATTTTCTTTTATCAGTTTATCAAAAATAGCTACTGTTTCTTCCTCTGTCTCGCCCACACCAATAATAATGTGAGTACTGATTTTTCCCGGCCACCTGCGGGCACAGTTAAGAAGAAGTTGGAGGCGCTCTTTATATGAACCTCCTTTTATATCTTTATAGGCATCAGGGTTAACCACATCCAGGGCAATACTTAACCTGTCGGCCCCGGCAGCAAAAAGCTCTTCTGCCTCTTGGGGTTTTTTAATCCAGGCAGAGATACAAAGAGGCAGGGATGAATTATTTTTAATCTCCTTGATAGTTCTCAAAAGAGATTCCTGTTTATCCCCTTGCCTAACCCCTTGAAGGCAAACTCTCTTTATATTGTTGCCTTCTGCCTCCTTTAGGCCTTCCTTCAAGTCTTCCCTGGTAAAAGAAGGCCAGGTTACTCTACCCAAACGACTAGCCCCTCCGGAGCTGGTACGGCTTTGCGGGCAAAAGGAGCAGTTCATTACACACCCCTCCCCTAAAAGCAGGTAAGCAGTGGTAGGGTGAACATCAGTCTTAATTTTTTTTAATTTCATACAAGCAGCTGTTCCTGCTGAAATCCGTATCATAACGAACAGCACTCCTCTCCCCGTCTTACTACCAGCCCCAGTTCTTCAGCCATTTTTCTGGCAGGAGGGCTGGGATGGACAATTTTATTTACTCCTGCTCTTAGGGCTAAGGTATCCAGTTCTCCCCGATAGCGTCCTCCCGGACGCATACAGCCTAAATAAATGGGACTGGTTGGAAACATTGTACGAGCTTTTGCAATAAGTTTAGCAACTTCTTCTAAAGGTGGGGGAGGAAACTTAGCAAAGTCTGTGTTTTTCGTGGGGCGAAAAACTATAAAGCTTAATGCCTCGGCCCCTTCTTCCTTTAAAGTCTCCAAGGCCTTATATTCCCCTTTTATTTCACCCTTATTAAGGCCGATACAAAGGTGCGGTACCACTTTAACATATTTTTTCAAGTACCTGTATGACGAAATATATCTTTGCGGAGATACCCCTAAGCCGTAAACATTATCTATGGTTTCTTGATCTACTATAAAATCAAAGGAAACAACAGATGCTAAACTGCCAATCTTTTCTGCCTCTTTTTCGCCGACTAATCCCGAGTGAAAATTCAAAGAGCCCCTTGAAGAAAGAAGCTTTATTTCTTCCCACCTTTTTAAGTGAGGTACCTGTCCCTCTTTATCACAACTACCGCTTAACAGAAAGCTTTTTTTACCCTCCCCCTCTTTTTGCCAGGCTTCTTCTAAGGGTTTCATGCCTTTAAGGTAATGCCCGCCACAGTGAGAACAGTTTAATAAACAGTTTTCTCCTGTAGACCTTAAAGGGAGCGTATTCTGGGGATAGACAAATTCAATTTCTTTAGAAAAATTAGCTTGGCGGACCTCAAAGGCTTCCTCCAGGAGGCCCGCCAAAGAAGCTGTGGTCATTTTAAATCATCTCTTTTCCAGCGTAGCCTGGGTTCTCGAGCGGCCTTTACTTCATTTAATCTTCCCACCACAGTGGTATGCGGAGCACTTTTTATTTTTTCAGGGTCTTTATTGATAGCTTCTGCTATTTCTTCCATGGTTGAGGCAAAGCCATCCAGAGTTTCTTTTCCTTCTGTCTCTGTTGGCTCTACCATGAGAGCATCTTCTACTATAAGAGGGAAGTAAACTGTGGGGGGATGGTAGCCATAATCTAATAAGGCTTTAGCAATATCCCCGGCCCCGGCCCCTTTCTTCTTTTGCTCCCGAGCCGATAAAACAAACTCGTGTTTACAAACCCTATCATAGGGCAAGTAATAGGTTTTCTTAAGACGCTCCATAAGGTAGTTAGCATTTAATACAGCATCGGCACTTGCCTGCTTAAGCCCTTCTTTTCCCATCATTCTTAAGTAAGTATATGCTTTTACTACTACACCAAAGTTCCCATAAAAGCCATGAACTTTACCAATGCTTTGAGGTAGCTCATAGTTTAGATAGTAATCCGCTCCGTCTTTTTCAACTAAGGGTACCGGAAGAAAAGGTGTCAGTTTTTCTTTCACCCCAATAGGACCGCTCCCCGGGCCGCCGGAACCATGAGGAGTAGCAAAGGTTTTGTGTAAATTTAAGTGAACTACATCAAAACCCATATCTCCAGGGCGGGCGTAACCCATGATAGCGTTTAAATTTGCACCGTCATAATATAGGAGTCCACCAACTTCATGAACAGCTTTAGAGATTTCTAAGATTTCTTCCTCAAAAAGACCTAAAGTGTTTGGGTTTGTTAGCATCAGAGCTGCTACCTTTTCATCTAAAGCCTCTTTTAATGCTTTTACATCTACTAAGCCTTGTTCATTTGAGGGAATCTGAACTACATCATAACCAGCCATGGTAGCTGTGGCAGGATTTGTGCCATGAGCGGAATCCGGCACCAATACTTTAGTTCTCTCTTCTCCTTTTGCTCTATGGTAAGCCTGAATCACCATCAGGCCCGTTAATTCACCATGAGCTCCGGCCACAGGCTGAAAAGTTAATCTGTCCATTCCCGTGACCTCTTTTAATTCTTTTTCTGTTTTATATAAAAGCTCTAAAGCTCCCTGTATGGTAGATTGATCCTGCAGAGGATGAACTAAAGCAAAACCCGGCATTCCGGCAACTTCCTCATTTACCTTTGGATTATACTTCATAGTGCACGATCCTAAGGGATAGAATCCGGAGTCAACTCCGTGGTTGCGAGTTGAAAGTTCTGTATAGTGCCTTATAACTTCTCCTTCTGAAAGTTCCGGCATATCAAGGGGTGCTTTTCGCTGCATCTTTGCCGGAAGCAGTTCATCAACAGAGCGATCAGGAACATCTAGTTGTGGCAGTGAATATCCTTTCCTTCCCGGACGGCCCATTTCAAAAAGAAGCTTTTTCACTTTAACCCCTCCAATCCCGCCGTTAATGCGTCGATTTCTTCTTTAGTTCTTTTTTCAGTTACACAAAGAAGCATATGATTTTTTAAATTAGGATAGTAAGGAGCTAAATCTACTCCCCCTAATATATCTTGCTTTAATAAATGAGAGTTTATCTCGTCTGCGTCTTTAGGCATTTTTACTGCAAACTCTTTAAAGTAGGTCCCATCAAAAGCTAAGTCATACCCGGCAAGGGAAGTTATTTTGTCTCTGGCGTAAGCAGATTTCTTTAAGCATTGCTCCGACACTTCCCGCATCCCCTTGGGCCCCATAGCCGCCATATAAACGGTGGCAGCCAGGGCATTTAAGGCCTGGTTTGAGCAAATGTTTGAAGTAGCTCTTTCCCGGCGTATGTGCTGTTCTCTGGTCTGCAGAGTTAAGACAAAGCCTCTTTTCCCTTCATTGTCTACCGTTTCTCCCACAACACGTCCCGGCATCCGCCGTATTAGTTTCTCTCGGGTAGCAAAGAAGCCAAGGAGAGGGCCTCCAAAGGATGGGGTGTTACCTAGCCCCTGGCCTTCACCCACAACTATATCCGCTCCATACTCTGCCGGAGCTTGCACCAGAGGTAGAGAAAGAGGGTCTACCGCTGTTACTAATAGGGCTTTATTTTTGTGTAGTATCTCTGCAGCCTTATCTAAGCCTGCTTCCAGCAAGCCAAAAAAGTTAGGGGTCTGCACTACTAAAGCAGCGATATCCTTAGTTACTGCTTTCTCTAATTTTTCAATCGCTGTTTGACCTTCTTTTATCGGCACCTCTTCCAGTAACAGGCCCCGGGTAGAGAAATAACCCTCTAAAACTTTACGATAAAAGGGGTTCACAGATTGAGAAACCAACACTTTGTTTCTCCGGGTGGCAGCACAGGCCATTACTGCCCCTTCAGCCAGAGCTGTAGCTCCATCATACATGGAGGCATTTGCAGCTTCCATTCCGGTTAGCTGACAAATCATTGTCTGATATTCAAAAATTGCCTGTAAAACCCCTTGGCTTATTTCCGCCTGATAAGGAGTATAGGCTGTATAAAATTCACTGCGCCCCGTCACATGTTTTACTATACTGGGGATGAAATGATCATAAACTCCTCCCCCCAGGAAAGAAACGCAGTCCTGGAGGTTTTTGTTTTTGCCAGCCATATTTCTTAAGTATTTTAAAGCTTCCTCTTCGGAGAGAGCAGGAGGCAAGTCTAGTTCTTTTTGCAGCTTAAGATCTTTTGGAATATCATTAAAGAGTTCTTCAACAGAATCTACGCCTATATATTCAAGCATCTCCCGGCGCTCTTCTACAGTTAATGAAAGAAAGTTGGCACCTTTCATTTATCCTTCCTCCTCCTGGCGGATAAACTCTTTATATCCCTCCATATCCAATAACTCATTAAGCTGCCCTTCATTGCTCAGCTCTATTTTAGCAATCCAACCACCTTCAAAGGGCTCCTGGTTAAGAAGCTCCGGCTGGTCAAGGAGGTCTTCGTTTACTTCAGTAACAACACCGTCAATAGCAGAAAAGACATCGGCTACCGCCTTTACCGATTCGATAACTCCCATACTTTCTCCAGCTTTTACTTCATCATCAACCTCCGGAAGCTCTACGAAGACAACATCGCCTAATTTATGCTGGGCATAATCAGTTATGCCCACAATCACCAAGTTACCTTCATCTACCCGCACCCATTCATGATCCTTACTGTACTTTAAACCTTCACGAAATTCCCAATTCATCATTTATCCCTCCTATAAAATGGTAGTTTTACTACCCGGGCTCTGTATTCTCGTTTACGAATAGCTACTAGAACCTCGTCTCCTACTTTAGCTTTGTCAACATCCAAGAAGGCCATCCCTAAATACTTATCTAAGGTGGGAGACAAAGACCCGCTGCTTACCCAGCCTATTTCCTCCTCTCCTTTTTTTATTTTATAACCCTCCCGGGGGATTCCGCGCTCCAGCATTTCCAGCCCCATAACTTTTCTTTTTATGCCTTCTTCCTTTTGCTTGAGTAGTGCCTCTTTGCCTATGAAGCCAACCTCCTTGTCAAAAGAGACAAATCTGTTAAGCCCAGCTTCTAAGGGGGTGATGTCTTTTGATAGCTCATGACCGTAAAGAGGTAGGGCCGCTTCAAAGCGTAGGACATCTCGGGCTCCCAATCCTACCGGCACCAAATCTCCCTGAGTTTTTTCACTGGCGTCAAACAAAGCTCTCCAAAGGTAAGTAGCATCTTCGACAGGACAATATAACTCAAAACCATCTTCACCAGTATACCCGGTGCGAGAAATAATACAGTTAATGCCGGCTACTTCACTCTTAGAAACAAAACCATAATACATTATATTGTCTAACTGAGTTTTAGTTATTTCCTGGAGTATTTTTTGGCTGTTTGGCCCTTGTAGGGCTAGCTGAGCTATTTCAGGGGAGATGTTTTTTAAACTCACTCCCTCTGTCAGGTTATCTTGAAACCACTCGAAATCTTTTGATGTATTCCCGGCATTTACAACCAGGAGATATTTTTCTTTATTGTAGCGATAGACTAATATGTCATCTACGGTACCTCCGTGAGGATAACATACGGGACTATAAATTATTTTGTTATCCTTTAGCTTTGAAACGTCATTAGTCAAGACTCTCTGCAGAAATTCTTCTGCATTTTTACCTTCTACCATAATTTCCCCCATATGAGATACATCAAAAAGTCCTGCCTTTTCTCTGGTAGCATGAACTTCAGCAATTATCCCATGGTATTGGACCGGGAGAAGCCAACCATTAAAGTCAACAACCTTAGCTTTTAGCTCTACATGAAGGTCATACAGAGGGGTTTTTTTAGGTTCACTCACACAATTCACCTCCTTTACAGAAGCTTAGCCGAAAGCCCACGGTTTTAATCGTGGGATGAAGGATACTCCATATCTTGGAAGTCTTTATATTTCTTATTGCAGTCATTGAAGCGTACTGATAAAATATGAGTATGACACAGGAATATAGAAGAACAACCACCACTGTTTCCTTAATTAACTATCATTTTGTTTTTTGTCCAAGGTATAGGCGCAAAGTTCTGAAAGGCGATGTAGACAAAAGGTTTAGGGAAATTCTTCAACAGGTATGCGATGAACACGAAATCATCCTAGTCGCTTTAGAAGTTATGCCGGACCATGTTCACTTGTTCGTAAACACACTGCCCGTTTTAAGCCCTTCAGCTATTATGGCAAAAGTGAAAGGGATAACATCGAGGTTATTGCGGCAAGAATTTAAACATTTAAACCACTTGCCTAGCCTGTGGACACGGTCATTTTTTTGTTCAACCGCAGGAAACGTTGCAAGTGAGACTATTGAGCGGTATATTGCGGAACAAAAGAAAAGTGGGTGATAACTATGCAAATCACCGTCAAGATTAAACTGCAGCCTACAAAAAAACAGGCTGACTTAATCTCTGCAACAAAAAACGAATATATCCGGCTCGTTAATCAGATTGTCTCAGAATACGTTGAGGCGGATGAGAATCTGAAATATTCCAGTAAGGACGTAAAAGCATTTCTTCCCAGCGCTTTAAAGAATCAGGCTATACAGGATGCAAGAAGCATCTTTGTAAAGTACAAAAAACAACGTATTGCTAATGACCGATTAGAGCCTGAAAACCAAAGGGAGATCAAGGTGCCGATTCTAAAGAAACCGGTATCGATATGGAATAATCAAAACTATTCACTGCAAAGTAATATCCTTTCTTTCCCCGTTTGGTTAGATGGTAAATCAAAGCGGATTGCCGTCAATGCAGTTTTAACAGAGTATCAACTAAATAAACTAACGGGTAAGCTGGGTAGTCTACGTATCACAGAGAAATCAGGAAAATATATTGCACAGATTGCTGTAGACGCTGTAGAAGAACATACGGATGCCGACAAAACAATGGGTGTGGACGTAGGCCTTAAGATTCCTGCCGTTGCCGTTGTGGAAGGTGGTAAGACGAAGTTCTTTGGTAATGGCAGACAAAACAAATTCATTAAGCGTAAACATCGTTCAACACGAAGAAAACTCGGCCAGCTTAAAAAACTATCAGCCATTCGCAAGCGCCACGATAAAGAACAACGCTGGATGAAAGATCAAGATCATAAAGTAAGTCGCCAGATTATTAACTTTGCCAAAGAACATAATGTGGGAACCATTCACCTGGAAAAACTCTCTGGTATTCGCCAGACGGCAAGAACAAGCCGTAAAAACGAAAAGAATTTGCACAACTGGTCTTTTTATCGCTTGGCTCAGTATATCGAATACAAAGCAACATTAGCCGGTATGAAGGTAAAATTCGTAGATCCAAAACACACCAGTCAAAAATGCCCACAATGCTGTGCACTCAACAAAGCCAAAGATAGAAATTATCAGTGCGGTTGCGGATTTATTGCACATCGGGATCGAGTGGGTGCGATAAATATTATATCTGCAACTGTGGCAGATGGTCATAGTCTGCCAGCATAGACAGCTATATGTTCTGGTCTAGGACGGGCTACTGGCTTAGCCCATAACTTGAGGTCATACTCCGATAGCAGAAATGCACTTCGGTTTAACCACTCAAGAATCCCACGGCTTTAGCCGTGTGGAGTGTCAATACCTTAAAAAAAATATAAGGACAGAAAAAACAACTGTTTTAAAAAAACGGCTGTTTTCCCTGTCCTTTTACCTGAGAGAATACTCCCTAAATAGGGATTACCCCTTTGGTGCCTTGTTTTAAAATAAACAAGAGCTCTCCATAGCTGCTTCACCTAATGGTTCTTTTACCTGAAATATTCTCTGCCGGCTGCCTGGCCCAAGCAGATTGCATCTTTGGTGCCCCTCTTTATGGGGTCTCTCCCATTAGAATCTTCCGCAAATATTTATTTGTAAAATCGTATTCGAAAAAAAAAATGTTAATTCCTTCTTATTAAACTTTTTTTACAAAAAATCGTATCAAATTCTCTTAGGAACACACCTCTGCTAACAGCAGGAGAAAATCCAAAAATTGTCTCAGTTTGGTCTTCGATTAAAGTTTCATTCATTTAGAAGAGCCAAGGCATCTCTTGTGCTAATTACATTTACCACCGAACCAACCTCAGAAGTATAGAAGTCAAGATCTCCACTTACAAAAATTTCTGGTTTTCCATCAATTGCGGATGCCAGTATTGCTGCATCTTTAGGGTCACGAATCAATTTCCTGGCTTTTTCAACCGTTGAAGACATCGGCATATTGATAACTTCAACTTCCAGTTTATTTAGTAAAACATCGAGCAAAAATTCTTTGCCAGGGAATTTGCGCTTTAAAACAGCATTCGCTTCGCTGATGATATACTCGCTCATAACTATGATATGCCCCCTTGAACAGCAAACATTAATCAGTTTACGCTCAACTCCCGAAAATATGATGCCGGAGATAAGAATGTTTGTATCCAACATAATCCTTTTCATTTTAGTATAACTCGTTCATCAGCTTTTCTCTGACTGTATCAATTTCCTTTTCAAGTTCCTCTCTTGTATAACCTTTTGCACGGGCCTCATTTTCCAAATCACGAAGCAATAAGTCAATTGTTGAAACAGGTTCAAAAACAACCTTATTGTCCTCAACATAGACCTTAAATTTAGTCTTTGGCGTTATTTGAAGCTTTTTTCGTACATCTGTAGGGATTGTAACTTGCCCGCGTACCGTAGGGCTTACAAATTTGCTCATAACCTCACTCCCTTTTTATTTATATTGTATCCACTATTCATATTTCTTGCAATAAGAAGTAAGAATAGTTTTATATGCTTTAAATACAATTCATTCATCAAGGTTTACTCTCAAATTAAAGAAGCACCCCAAACTGGGTGCTAATTTTTTTGGCGGAGAGAGTGGGATTCGAACCCACGGACAGTTACCCGTCACACGGTTTCGAGTCGTGCGCCTTCAACCGGACTCGGCCATCTCTCCGAATATTATTGAGTTAGTTTTGCAAAAAAAGGTCCGTCCCCTTTTTGCGGCGGCTGCGAAAGAAGGTGCGCATTATGTCTGCGCATTCTTCGGCCAGGACTCCGCCGGTTACTTCCAGGCGGTGGTTTAACCGCTCATCTTCGGTGACAGTGTAGAGGGAGTGGACGGCGCCGGCTTTGATGTCGGCGGCTCCGTAGACGACACGGGCTACGCGGGCCTGGACCAGGCCTCCGGCACACATGGGGCAGGGTTCTATGGTGACATAGAGGGTGGTATTGGGTAGGCGCCAACCTCCTAAGGTACGGCCTGCTTCCCGTAATACCAAGATCTCCGCATGGGCGGTGGGATCATCCAGTTCTTCGCGGCGGTTATGGTCACGGGCAATGATGTTGCCGTCTCGGACTAAAACTGCACCGATGGGTATCTCGCCTTTCTCAAAGGCAAGCTGTGCTTCCTTTAGTGCTTCACGCATGAAGTCCTGATCTGTCACAGGTATCCCTCAAAACCTTTAGTATTGATAAATGCCAATGCTTATGCATTGGCATTGTATACTTTAAATGGCGCGCCCGGGAGGATTCGAACCTCCGACCTCCTGATTCGTAGTCAGTTACTCTATCCGGCTGAGCTACGGGCGCGTAAGACTATATTATAGTAACATACGCCCTTTAAAAATGCAAGTCTTTTGGCAAATGTATTTTTTGTTAGTTTAAGATAGTCTTGGACAATTTGTCTTTCCGGCTTTAGTATTATTATAACATTCTTGAGGGCGGTTTTCCAGTTTGCCCGGCAACAGAATGGCCGGACCCTGTGGTCCGGCCATTTGCTGTTAGGCTGCAAAGTCTTCGTAGCTGATGGATTCTTGCGGGATACCTTTTTCCAGGAGGATTTTCTGAATATCTTGGGCCATGGCTTTTGTACCGCAGATATAGACGGTGGTATCTGCATCTATTTCGATTTCATTTAGAATGTTTGTTACGTAACCTTTTCTGGCGTTAATGCTGTCCTGGCGGGAGAGGGTTTTATAATAGTGGAAATTTGGATGTTTACGGGCTAATCTGGTGAAAAGATCGTCATAAATTAAGTCATCCTCATACCTCACACCATACAGGAGGGTAATGTCTCCATCGAAGTTGTACGTGTCTCTGTATTCCAATAGGTTTTGTGCGGCGGCCACAAATGGGGTGATGCCGATACCGTTGGCTACAAAGAGGAGTTTCTTCTTTTTGTGGTCGATGCGCAGCTCTTTGCCCATGGGGCCCTTTATCTCTACACGGTCACCCTCTTTAAATTTATCAAAGAGAAGATTGGTACCGTAGCCATCCTCCAGCCTTTTGACGGTTATGCTGATTTGCGTCCCTTCTTTGTTGGCCGAAGAAATGGTATAGGCTCTGGATAAATCGTCATCTATTTTAATTAAGATGAACTGTCCCGGCGTTAAGTTCATTTTGGCGGGTGCCAGTAATTTAATGGTGTACTCTTTGATATCCTGCTTAAGCTCTCTTACTTCTTTGATTTCGCCTTTGTAGTATGCGCTTTCCTGAAAACCGTCGAGATCTGCTTTTTCCTTTAACTCATCAGCCTGCTTGGCTGTGGACAGCGAAAGAATGCCGGCGGGACAGTTTTCAACACAGGTGCTGCACTTGATGCACCGTTCGTCGTTAAACTGGTTATTGTTTTCTTCAAACTCTTTATAAGGGGTCAGCTGCATGGGGCAGACCCGGGCGCACTTTCCGCAGGAGTGGCACAGATCTGCATGTTCTACAGTGACTTTTTCATCCTGCGACTGTGCCAACCCTATGGCTTTACCCAGCTTATAGGATAAAGTCTGGATAGTACCCATGGGACAAAACTGGCACCATGTTCTGGGAGTAATTAAAACTGCCAGAAGGCCTCCCACAATCAGTACCATTAAATAGGTGGTTGAAAATATCATGCCCACACTGTCTAACAGAGAGATGTTGGCGATATTTTGAAATACTGTCCAAAAGCGTCTTGAAAGGTTAAACATAAAAAACAGGAAAAACAGAACCACGGTGATTTTAGAAATTAAAAGAGTGGGGATTTTCTTGTTTCTGCTTATCGGTAGCAACAGAAAGTCAAAGAAGCTACCATGGGGACAGTAGTTTCCACACCAGTGCCTCCCCTTCAAAAAGCTCATACCGATTAATGCAGCCATAAAAGGAACCAGAAGCCCCAGGCGGGGGTAAAACTGACCACCTATGGCTACTGCTAAAGTTACAATCCAGGCAGATTTCCTTACGCCGGAAAAGGCTCTTTCGGTTTTAATAAAATAATTAGGACGTTTCATAATACTTCCTCCTTCTCAATCCTATACCCTAGGGGGGTATGTCTTGTGTTAATAATAAAGGATATAAGCTGAATTGTCAAATGGTTTTTTATAACTTTATTAAGGCAAAAAGTCCCAGTACGGCTAAGCCCTTCGACTTATTTCCAAATTTTAATAAAGGTATTTGTCACTTCTTGGCGAATTTGTGACTTGTTGCCTCAGTGCTTGTCTAAAAAGCTTTAACAGGAGATTGATATGAAGAACCGTACTTTTACCATTATGATTGTTTCCAAAGGCAGAAATGCCCCGATAAACTTCAATATTTCCGGAAAGTCTGTCTACCTTGCCATGGCGGCAACTATTCTTATCCTGCTTGCCATTGGCACAACGCTGCACACAAACCGCAAACTGGGTGAAGTTGCAGCAAAAATGCCTCTGGTTACGGAAGAAAACATTCAGCTGCAGGCAGAGCTTGATGAGATGGAAGATAAACTGGTTAACCTCATTGGCCAGATGGAAGAACTGGAGGAGCTGAGTGAGGATGTGCGCGGCTTTGTCTCGGAAATCATGCCTTCTGCAGCTTCCCTGGAAGAAAACTCCGCCCCCCCTGCTGTAGCAGATGATGCGGAGCAAACGCTGGGCTACTTAAAGGAAAGGATCCCTGTAAAATCACAGGAGATGGAGCTCCTGTTGGAAGATGTGGCTACGGTCAGAGAAAAATTAGAGGTTACCCCTAATATTATGCCTACCCAGGGACGTATCACATCTCCCTTTGGTTGGCGCTCCTCTCCATTTACCGGACGCAATACCTTCCATAGCGGCATCGATATAGGAGGGGGGAATTTTGGAAAGCCGGTACTGGCTGCAGCTGCAGGCAGAGTGGTACGGGCCCGTTTCCAGGGAGGGTATGGGAATCTGGTGATTATTGACCATGGCACATATTCCACCCATTACGCACACCTGCGTAGTTTTGAAGTACAGGCGGGTGACCGGGTTGAAAAGGGACAGATAATAGGCCAGGTTGGTAATACCGGCTATTCCACCGGGCCACACCTGCATTTTGAAATCCATAAAAACGGTTCCCCTATTGATCCGCTTAAAATGATAGAAACGGAGGCACCCCGGCTATGAAGCGTAAGAAAGTAATCAAAGAAGATAAAATCCTTACCGTCATCGGAAAGGAAACCATGATAGCAGGTACACTGAAGGGCAACAGCCCTGTTCGCATCGATGGCGGCGTGGAAGGTGAAGTGCACATTGACAGCGATATTATCATCGGAGAAGGTGCGGTTATCCAGGCTAACGTGAAAGGCCATAACATCCAGGTGGCAGGCAGAGTTGTCGGCAATATTGAAGCCAGCGGTAAACTGGAAATGTTGACAACGGGCGTTGTGGAAGGAGATGTAAGCGTTCATACTCTCCATGTGGCTGATGGTGCAATGCTGACCGGAAACTGCTCTATGCAGCGTGCACCGGAACGAAAAGAAGTACAGAAAAAAGCCAACACTTAGTTGGCTTTTTTTATGTGTGCCTGCTTATTTATCTTTGCAGGGAAAAGAAGATGACTATTGTTACCACTTTTACCGTAAAAATGATATAATTTTACTATAAGGTTAGCTGGAGGTTATTTTGTGACGGTAATTACGATTTCCAGGCAGTTTGGTGCCGGTGGCGAGATGTTGGCGGAGCATGTGGCCAATGAACTGGGATATCGGCTCGTTGACCGCAATGCTATTATTGATGCCCTACAGGAAATGGGCCTGCCTCCTCATTTAATTCAGTTTGATGAACAGGTGGCCAAAGGCGAGGATGCGGAAAAACGCCGCCGCTTTTACCTGACCGCGCTGCATGAATACCTGATTGAGTTGGCCAAAAAAGAATCTTTCATTCTGGTGGGGCGCGGTGGGCAGTTTCTGTTTCGTAATCATCCGGACGCATTCCACATTTTTATCCATGCTCCATTTAAACAACGGGTACAATGGATCCGTGAAATTAATGACCTGACCCGTAAGCCGGCAAGCAAACTGGTGCGGGAGCATGACCGGCGTAAAAAACGGTTTTTGCGCCAGGTATTTGACCATCCCTGGCTGGACATGGACCTTTATGACCTGACGCTAAACACCGGCACTCTTATGCCCGAGGGCGCCGCCATACTGGCAGTTCAGGCGATAAAAGCTTTTCAGGACAGACAGACGGTAAAAACGCGCTCTAAGCAGCAAAGCGACAACGAGGGGGACACTTACTCCGATATCCGTTTTATGCATCCCAGCGAGGAAGAGTTTGCCCGCTTTCTGGATTTTTATAATATTTCCTGGGAATATGAACCGCGCACATTTCCACTGCAGTGGGACAGCGAGGGCAATGTGACGGAAGCTTTTTCCCCGGACTTTTATCTGCCCGATCAGAATTTGTACGTGGAGTTGACCACACAGCGGCAGAAGCTGGTCTGGAAAAAGAACAAAAAAGCACGTCGGCTGCAGGAATTATACCCCGGCGTGAAAGTAAAAATAATCTATAATAAAGATTTACATCATATTCTGGATTCCTTTGGTATTGATAAGCCACAGTAACGGGAGGAAATTATGACCCATAAACTGGAGCCGGTATTAAACCGGGAGCAAATAGCAGAGCGTATTCTCCAATTGGGGGAAGAGATATCTCGTGATTACCGTGACAAAGAACCGGTACTTATCTGTGTGCTGCGTGGCAGCATCTATTTTGCCGTAGATTTAACCCGGGCCATGTCTGTCCCTCATACACTGGATTTTATGGCCATCTCCAGCTACGACCAGGAGGCTGATCCCCTGGGGATTGTGCGGATTACAAAGGACCTGGACTCCTCCATTGCCAACCGGGAAGTGCTGATCATTGAAGACATTGTGGATACCGGCCTTAGCCTGAATTATTTAATCCGCAACTTAAAAACCCGCGATCCAGCGGGATTGCGGGTTTGCACACTATTAAATATTCCGGCACGGCGTATAGCCAAAGTGCCCATCGATTATCAGGGATTTGAGCTGCCCAATATTTACGCGGTGGGCTACGGACTGGACTATCATGAACAATACCGTAACCTGTGGGACATTTACTCACTTACGGCGGAAAAGGAATAAGCCAAACCCCAACAGGCCTTCCGACACCTGTGGTTACGAATCGCCACCGCAACAACCTTGCGAGTTTACCGCTTACGCGGGTTCCGGCTTATGGCTAATCCGTACCTTTGCGACCCAGTCCATATAACTTTCTGTTATATTTTCCGCTGCCGCAACGACTCTCCTTAAAGCTTGCGCTTTATCCACTCAATGTGGCTCTCACGCGCTTTTTGGTTCGTCGTCAGGCCCCGTCTTGTCTCTCGGGATCTGGCTTGTCTTTATTATCGCACAGGAGTGTTGCTCTGTCAAGATAATTTTCTGAATATTTTGAATTTATTTTTTCGTGCTGACAAAAAGAAAAACCGCAAGCTGTGCTTGCGGTGGCTGGGACAAAACAGAACCAGATTCCAACAGACCTTCACTAACCCGTATGGACTTCCAATCGTCGCGCAGTACTCTACGCTAACGCTGGTACAATCGTCCTTGCTCCGTGTGAACAGCGTCTTTGGATTTCTCCTCGGTAAACCGTAACACACTTCACTTTCCACCCAATCTACACGGACACCAGTTTTTCTCACTGCGTGATACTTCACTCTGCGCCGTCACCGGGCTTCGGGTTGCTTATGCCTCTCGGAATCTGGTAACTACATTATGCCATGTCCCATTTATAATGTCAACCCGTTTTTTGAAAATTGGGACATGTTTTTTTTCACAAGCTGCCGGACATTAAAACAGGATCACGACTGTCCGTGATCCTGCTCTTTTAAGTATATGGCGGAGAGAGAGGGATTCGAACCCTCGAAGCGGGTTTTAGTCCCGCTTAATCGCTTAGCAGGCGACCGCCTTCGACCGACTCGGCCATCTCTCCGTAACTGGTGTTGTTGGGACTCCGCCTGATATAGATGGCGGAGGGGGTGGGATTCGAACCCACGGCTCTTTCGAGTCACTGGTTTTCAAGACCAGCTCCTTAAACCGCTCGGACACCCCTCCGAACGCAAGATTAAGTATAACATACAGCAAAAACCTTGTCAATGATTGCTCTATGCCTATAGATAACTGCTTTGTTATTGTTTCCCATGGAAGGGCCTGTCCCTGGATTTGATTTATTTGTTTTTTATTTCATTGTTATCTGACTGTCCTGCTGTTGTTTTAGGTACACAGTGCGAATCGGGAAAGGAATGTTTATCTTTTCTTGATTGTAGCGCTGATGCAGCCTTTTAACAAATTCATGGACTAAAGCAAACTGCTTGACAAATTCATTAGCCCGTAGGATTACTATAAAGTTAATGCTTGACTCGCCGAAAGAACGGTATAGTATTAACGGATCAAAATCCTTTTGGGCCCCTTCCACTTCCTGTATGGTCTGACGCGCCACATCAAGAGTTACTTCTTCAACTTTTTCCAAATCACTGGCGTAATTGACCCCAACTTCAACCAGCACCGACATCTCTTTACTCGGCAGATTAAAATTGGTTATACGGTTTGCCGCTACTTTTGAGTTCGGAATTATCAACATATTGTTTGCCATGGCACGGATGGTGGTGTTGCGCCATGTCAGATCGGCAACATACCCTTCCTCTCCGCTTTCCAGTTGTATATAGTCTCCCAGACGTATCTGCCGTGACGCCAAAATCTGCAATCCGGCAAACAGATTAGAGAGCGTGTCCTGTAAGGCCAGGGCCAAAGCCAACCCGCCCACACCAAGCGCGGTCAGAATCGGAACAACCGAAATTCCCAGTGTATTTAGAGCCACCAAACCACCAATGACGAAAATAACGGTACGGGTTACGTTGAACAAAAGCGTGGTAGAGGGCAGAACACCCTCCACGCTGCTGGTGTAGCGACTCAGGGCCGTTGTAACCACATTGGAGACAAACAGAGTCAATGATAATGTAATGGAAATGGCCACCAGCACCTGCAGCGCCCCCGACGCCGCCTCCGAAACCTGCTGTTGGAGCGGCGCATACAACAAAGCAAAATAGAGCCCGGCGGCAGTAAACCAGAACGTTGTGAATCCCCTCAAGGCCTTTAGCAAAGAGGTCCTGCCTTCTTTTTCATCCTGCTTCGCTTTTGCCAGCATCCTTCCCAATAGCAGCGTATCAATCAATAGCCCAAGAAGAAAACCTCCGGCTAAGATGCCGATGGCTAACAGTAAGCTGCTGTCCACCGTTTCAAAAACTTCGGCTATTTCTATTTCAAACACTTCAGTTATATCTATTGCAAACACCCCGTTTAAATCTTCTGGCTGCATAGATGTTACTGTGTAAGATTACTTGCCGATGTAGTCGCTTTTCAGGCCGGGCATATACGGGCGCAGCGGTTCAGGAATCAGAACGGTGCCGTCTTCCTGCTGGTAGTTCTCCAGAATAGCGGCCACAGTGCGGCCCACGGCAACACCGGAACCGTTTAACGTATGCACAAATTCCGCTTTGCCTCCCTGGGCGGGGCGGAAACGAATGCCGGCACGGCGGGCCTGGAAATCGCCGAAGTTACTGCAGGAAGAGATTTCTCTGTAGGTGTTGTAGGCAGGCAGCCAAACCTCCAGATCATATTTTTTTGCCGCCGCAAAGCCCAAATCTGCGGTGCACATTAACATGGTCTGGTAGGGCAGTCCCAGTCTTTTTAATATTTCTTCCGCATTGGCGGTGAGAGTCTCCAACTCCTGCATGGAGTCTTGAGGTCGGGCAAATTTAACCAGTTCCACCTTGTTGAACTGGTGCTGGCGAATCAGTCCGCGGGTATCGCGGCCATGGGCCCCTGCCTCTGCGCGAAAACACGCGCTATAGGCCACGTAGTGTTTGGGCAGGTCTTCTTCTGTAAAAATCTCTTCCCGATGCAGGTTGGTCACCGGCACTTCGGCGGTGGGAATCAAAAAATAATCGGTGTCGGCTACCCTGAAGGCATCTTCTTCAAATTTAGGCAGCTGGCCTGTGCCCACCATGCTCTCGCGGTGCACCATAAACGGTGGGAAGATTTCCGTATAGCCATGCTCTGTGATGTGAAGATCAAGCATGAAGTTAATTAATGCCCGCTCCAGTTGTGCTCCCTGGCCTTTGTAGAATGCAAAGCGGGTACCGGTCACTTTACCGGCCCGTTCAAAATCTATAATATCCAGGTTGGCTGCGATATCCCAGTGGGGCTTTGCTTCAAAATCAAAAGTGGTTGGTTCGCCAAAATGGCGCACCGCCACGTTTTCCTCCTCCGTCTGGCCCACCGGCACATCTTTGTGGGGAATATTAGGCAGGGTAAGCAGAATCTGCTGCAGTTCATCATCCACATTGCGCACATCGTTATCCATTTCTTTAATTTTTTGCGATACGGCACGCATTTCTTCAATGACACCGGAAGCATCTTCACCGGAGCGCTTCATCTGTGCTACCTGCTCCGAGACCTTATTTCGCTTCTGCTTTAACTGCTCCACTTCATGCAAAAGACTGCGGCGTTTTTCATCCACTTCAGCAAATTGATCGATGGCCGCTTCCTCTCCCTTATCATCAAGGGCTTTTCGGACCACATCCAGATTATCCCGGACAAACTTTAAATCCAGCATTTTTTACCTCCTTTATGTTTCGTGACAAACACAAAAATAACTCCTCCCTGCAGGGACGAGTTTTCTCGCGGTACCACCCTGGTTGACCAAAAATATTGGCCCCCTCAATGTGCGCAACATGCACCACGGGACGGGTTAATCCCCGCCCACCTCCAGGTCGGAATTCACCTGCCGTGTTCCCGGTTTGCACCAACCACCGGTTCTCTGAAAACATGCAGTCAGGCTACTTTTACCTTTCATCGGCTATTTCCATATGATGTATTAATAGTATACCCGCGTTTTTGGAAAAATGCAAGTTAGGAAGAATTCTTTGTGTTATAATAAAATCCAGCATTTTAGACGGGGTGAAAATATAATGATTGCTTTCTTTGTTACTTTTTTGGCAATATTATTGGCCGAGCTGGGTGATAAATCGCAGTTGGTTACACTGACCCTTTCCACCCGTTTCCCGCCTCGGCAGGTGGTAGCCGGCGCCTTGGGGGCTTTGGCGGCCCTTACCGCCCTGGCGGCAGCTTTGGGGGATTTTATGGCTGATCTTCTGCCGGAAACCACCATCCTGATTGCCAGCGCCCTGTTCTTTTTTGCCGTGGGAACCTGGATGGTGTTCAGACAGGAAACTCCCGACGGAGAAGTGGAGGAGCCCCGGCATGGGGTGGCTACCCAGACATTTGCCATGATTTTTCTGGCAGAGTTGGGTGATAAAACACAATTAACGGTAATTGCTCTGACCGCTGCTTACGGAACGCCCATTCCCGTATTCCTGGGAGCTATGGCAGCTCAGTTTGTTAACCACGGGGCGGCGGCGTATCTGGGGTCCCGCTACCTCACCCGGCTGCCGGGCCGGACAATAAAAATTGTCAGCGCTGCTTTATTCTTCTTCTTTGGCGCCGCCATGCTGTATAGTGCAATATTTTAAGAAAAATACGCTTGTTGAAGCTACCTTAGCAGCTTAGCAAACTGCGTTAAAATTTAAAACAAAGAACTCCTGCCTCTTTTGACAGGAGTTCTTATTAATTGTATGTGCTACATTTCTTCCGGTGCTTCAATCCCCAACAGATACAGGCCGTTTACCAGGACCTGACGCACGGCATCAATTAAAGCCAGCCGGGCATTGCGGATATCATCTTCCGCATTTAGAACAGGACACTGATGATAAAAACGGTTAAAGGCGGCGGCTAAATCCAGCAGATAACGGGCCAAAACCGATGGCTTTAAAGTATCTGCAGCCCGGGCAATGGCATCGGAGAAGCGGGCGATGGTCCCCAACACCAGCTGTTCTTCGTCGGAAACCAGCAGGGTGGCATCAAAAGGAGCAGGCCACGCTGCCGCTTTGCGCAGGATACTGCAGATGCGGGCGTGGGAGTATTGGATGTAGGGAGCTGTTTCTCCGGAAAAATCCAACACCTTGTCCCAGTCAAACTCTATGTTTTTTACCCGGTCGTTACTTAAGTCGCCAAATATAACCGCACCTATCCCCACCTTTTTAGCCACTTCATACTTGTTTTCCAATTGGGGGTTCTTTTCCTGAATAATCTGGTGCGCCAGCTCGGTGGCCCGGTTTAATACATCCTCCAAAAAGATCAGTGTACCCTGACGGGTGGACATCTTACCTTCTTTAAAGCGAATCAGGCCAAAGGGTACATGAGTACAGTTTTCGGCCCATTCATAGCCCAGCTTTTTTAAAACGGCAAAAACCTGCTGAAAATGCAGGGCTTGATCAGCACCCACCACATACAGCATTTTGGAGAAGTCATGCATCTGGTGCCGATAAATTGCGGCACACAAATCCCTGGTGGCATACAGGGTGGCGCCATCCTGCTTGCGCAACAGACAGGGTGGCATGTTGCTGTCTTCCAGGTTAACTATTAAGGCACCTTCAGAGACTTCCGTCAGGCCTTTTGTTTCCACTTCCCGGACCGTGTCATCCAGCATTTCGTTATAGTAACTCTCGCCCTGATAGGAATCAAAATGAACACCAAGGATGTTGTAGATCCTCTTGAATTCCGCCAGGCTCAGGTCGCGAAACCGCTGCCATAGCTGACGCGCCTGTTCATCGCCGTCTTCCAGCTTTTTAAACCAGGCGCGGGCTTCTTCATCCAGAGCCGGTTTTTCTTCCGCTTCCCGGTGAAAACGGACATAAAGCTCATAAAGATAGGTGATGGGATCCTCCTCCAGGCGGGTATCGTCACCCCATTTAAGATAGGCCACAATCAGCTTTCCAAACTGCGTGCCCCAGTCACCCAGGTGGTTAATTCCCACACTTTTATATCCCAATGCTTCATGGATGCGGTACAGAGAGTTGCCAATAACAGTGGAGCGCAGATGGCCCACTCCAAAGGGTTTGGCAATATTAGGTGCGGAAAAGTCAATGACTACGGTCTGGCCGCTGCCGGACTTGCGTTGGCCGAATTTTTCCCTCTCTGTCTGCACTTCATCCAGGGTAAGCTGGGCCAGCATTTTTCGGTCACAGAAAAAATTAATATAAGGGCCGCGTGCTTCCACCCGGTCAAACAACTCACTTGCCGGCAGTTTTTCCGCCAATTCCGCGGCAATTTTGGGCGGTGCATTTCTTAATTCTTTGGCCAGCTTAAAGCAGGGAAAAGCAAAATCGCCCATTTCCGGGGTAGGCGGCGTTTCCAGGTCATTGGCTATTTGCTGCTTGTCCAACGGTAGCTGCTCAGACAGCAACCGAACAATTTCTTTGCGGAACATTTCCATAAAAAAAAGACCTCTTTCACTTTTT
>NZ_ACJM01000021.1 GCF_000174415.1 Dethiobacter alkaliphilus AHT 1 | reverse complement strand
TAAAACCATTCAGTAGCCCCCTTGGGGATAGGCGCAAAGGTCGACATCAAAGGAATGATGGGGTCCGCCACAACCGGTGGAGCACTGGTTTAATCGGAGCCACGCGGAGAACCTTACCAAGGCTTGACATATAACCGCCGTGCTGTGAAAGCAGTATTCTCTTCGGAGACGGTTATACAGGTGGTGCATGGTGGTCGTCAGCTCGGGTGTGAGATGTTGGGTTAAGTCCCGCAACCGAGCGCAACCCCTATTGTTAGTTGCCATCATTAAGTTGGGCACTCTACCGAGACTGCCGGTGACAAACCGGAGGAAGGTGGGGATGACGTCAAATCATCATGCCCCTTATGTCTTGGGCTACACACGTGCTACAATGGCCAGTACAACGGGTTGTTAAAGAGCGATCTGGAGCTAATCCCACAAAACTGGTCTCAGTTCGGATTGTAGGCTGCAATTCGCCTGCATGAAGCTGGAATCGCTAGTAATCGCGGATCAGCATGCCGCGGTGAATACGTTCCCGGGCCTGTACACACCGCCCGTCACACCACGAAAGCTGGCAACACCCGAAGCCGGTGGGCTAACCCTTTTGGGAAGCAGCCGTCGAAGGTGGGGTTAGTGATTGGGGTGAAGTCGTAACAAGGTAGCCGTATCGGAAGGTGCGGCTGGATCACCTCCTTTCTAAGGATATAATTATCTATGCTTCGCATGAACATTCCTGTTTGGTTTTGAAAGAGTACTTCTCTTTCAAGGCGGCCGTCTGGACTTAGTTTTCAGACGCTGGGATCGGCAATTGGGCCGGTTCCTTTTAGTCCGCACCTGTTCTTTGAAAACTGCACAGCGATAGTAAAGAGTAGTAGTAAGGTATTTATACCTGCTACAATTTCACAAAACCGATATAGGTTGTACCTATATCAAAAGGTTAAGTTATGAAGGGCATATGGTGAATGCCTTGGTGCCAGAGGGCGACGAAGGACGTAGCGAGCTACGATAAGCCACGGGGAGCCGCAAGCAGGCTTTGATCCGTGGATTTCCGAATGGGGCAACCCACTGCGAGTCATGTCGCAGTACCCATACCTGAATAAAATAGGGTATGAGGAGTCATACCCGGGGAACTGAAACATCTTAGTACCCGGAGGAAAGGAAAGCAACCGCGATTTCCCAAGTAGCGGCGAGCGAACGGGAAACAGCCTAAACCTTATCTGTGTAATAGCCTGCCGGCGTTGCAGATAGGGGGTCGCGGGGCACATCACGGACTTCGGCAGGAGTCCGCAGCGGAAGTCTTTTTTCTAGTCGAACGGTCTGGAAAGTCCGGTCATAGAAGGTAACAACCCTGTAGACGAAAGGAAAAAGTCAGCTGTGATGTGTACCCAAGTAGCACGGGACACGTGAGACCCCGTGTGAATCAGGGAGGCCCACCTCCTAAGGCTAAATACCAACTGGCAACCGATAGTGAACCAGTACCGTGAGGGAAAGGTGAAAAGCACCCCGGGAGGGGAGTGAAATAGAACCTGAAACCGTATGCTTACAAGCAGTGGCAGCACTATGTCTTCGGACATGTGTGGCCGCGTACTTTTTGTAGAACGGGCCAACGAGTTACGTTCTGTAGCAAGGTTAAGTGGTTCTGCCACGAAGCCGCAGCGAAAGCGAGTCTGAATAGGGCGAATGAGTTGCAGGGCGTAGACCCGAAACCGAGTGATCTACCCATGGCCAGTGTGAAGCTTGTTTAAACGCAAGTGGAGGCGCGAACCCACCAATGTTGAAAAATTGGGGGATGAGCTGTGGGTAGCGGTGAAATGCTAATCGAACTCGGATATAGCTGGTTCTCCCCGAAATAGCTTTAGGGCTAGCGTCGGATGATGAGTCATGGAGGTAGAGCACTGTTTGGGCTAGGGGCCTTACCAGGTTACCGAACTCAGATAAACTCCGAATGCCATCGACTTTAATCCGGCAGTCAGACTGCGGGAGATAAGTTTCGTAGTCGAGAGGGAAACAGCCCAGACCGTCAGCTAAGGTCCCCAAGTACAGACTAAGTGGAAAAGGATGTGGAATTGCTTAGACAACCAGGATGTTGGCTTAGAAGCAGCCACCATTTAAAGAGTGCGTAATAGCTCACTGGTCAAGTGATTCTGCGCCGAAAATGTAACGGGGCTAAGTCTGTCACCGAAGCTACGGCTTGTCGTAAGACAGGGGTAGGGGAGCGTTCTAAGCAGCGTCGAAGCTGTACCGTAAGGAGCAGTGGAGCGCTTAGAAGAGCGAATGTTGGCATGAGTAGCGAGAAGGCAAGTGAGAATCTTGCCCGCCGAAAACCTAAGGTTTCCTGAGGAAGGCTCGTCCTCTCAGGGTTAGTCGGGACCTAAGCCGAGGCAGAAATGCGTAGGCGATGGACAACAGGTTGATATTCCTGTACCACCTAACGTCCGCTATTAGCGATGGGGTGACGCAGAAGGGTAGGCACAGCGCACCGTTGGTTGTGTGCGTTCAAGCGTTTAGGGAGTGCGGATAGGCAAATCCGTCTGCACATTATCCTGAGGCGTGATGAGGAGCGAAATTTTAGTAGCGAACTGGCTGATCCCATGCTGCCAAGAAAAGCCTCTAGTGAGGATGTCAGGTGCCCGTACCGTAAACCGACACAGGTAGGTGAGGAGAGAATCCTAAGGCGCGCGGAAGAACCTTCGTTAAGGAACTCGGCAAATTGACCCCGTAACTTCGGGAGAAGGGGTGCCCCGTTATCGTGATACAACTATGTTGAGCGAGAGGGGGCCGCAGAGAATAGGCCCAAGCGACTGTTTAGCAAAAACACAGGTCTCTGCGAAGTCGTAAGACGACGTATAGGGGCTGACGCCTGCCCGGTGCTGGAAGGTTAAGAGGAGAGGTTAGCGCAAGCGAAGCTTTGAATCTAAGCCCCAGTAAACGGCGGCCGTAACTATAACGGTCCTAAGGTAGCGAAATTCCTTGTCGGGTAAGTTCCGACCCGCACGAAAGGCGTAACGACTTGGGCGCTGTCTCAACGAAGGATCCGGTGAAATTGTAGTACCTGTGAAGATGCAGGTTACCCATGACAAGACGGAAAGACCCCGTGGAGCTTTACTGTAGCCTGATATTGGATTTTGATATGGAATGTACAGGATAGGTGGGAGACTTGGAAGCCTGGGCGCCAGCCTGGGTGGAGTCACCCGTGGGATACCACCCTTTTCATAGCGGAATTCTAACCGCGAGCCGTTATCCGGTTCCGGGACAGTGTCAGGTGGGCAGTTTGACTGGGGCGGTCGCCTCCCAAAGAGTAACGGAGGCGCTCAAAGGTTTCCTCAGCGCGGTCGGGAATCGCGCGTAGAGTGTAAAGGCAGAAGGAAGCTTCACTGCGACACCGACGGGTGGAGCAGGGACGAAAGTCGGACTTAGTGATCCGGCGGTGCTGCGTGGCAGGGCCGTCGCTCAACGGATAAAAGCTACCCCGGGGATAACAGGCTTATCTCCCCCAAGAGTCCACATCGACGGGGAGGTTTGGCACCTCGATGTCGGCTCATCGCATCCTGGGGCTGTATTAGGTCCCAAGGGTTTGGCTGTTCGCCAATTAAAGCGGTACGTGAGCTGGGTTCAGAACGTCGTGAGACAGTTCGGTCCCTATCTGTCATGGGCGTAGGAAAATTGAAGAGAGCTGTCCCTAGTACGAGAGGACCGGGATGGACAGACCTCTGGTGTACCAGTTGTCCTGCCAAGGGCACTGCTGGGTAGCTATGTCTGGACGGGATAAGCGCTGAAAGCATCTAAGCGCGAAGCCCCCTCTAAGATAAGTTTTCCCGCTCGGTTAACGAGGTAAGACCCCAGAGAGATGATCTGGTTGATAGGCCGGAGGTGTAAGGGCAGCAATGTCTTAAGCTGACCGGTACTAATAGGTCGAGGACTTAACCTTAAATTTTGTGAAAGACTCTTTAACATATCGCTGTTCAGTTTTGAGAGAACTTTCTGGTGGAAATGGCGGAGGGGTCACACCCGTTCCCATTCCGAACACGGACGTTAAGCCCTCCAGCGCCGATGGTACTTGGGACGCGAGTCCCTGGGAGAGTAGGTCTCTGCCAGATCCTTATTTAAAAAAGAGCACGATCATTAATTGATCAGTGCTCTTTTTTCATGCGCTCGCACAGTTACCCATTCATGGTTTAGAGCGGGTTTTTTAGTGTTGACATATATAGTCTATCTATATATAATTTGTATAGATGGCCGATATATGTTTCGGAAGGGGTTGTGTTTGTGAAGGTGGATAAAAGTTTAATGACAGGTAGTACTACCATGCTGATTTTGAAGTTATTGGAAACCGGTGATATGTATGGTTATCAAATGATTGATGAGTTGGAGAAGCGCTCGGAGAATGTTTTTACCCTTAAAGCAGGGACGCTCTATCCCATTCTTCATACTCTGGAGCAGCAAGGTTTGGTTGAATCCTATGAAGGCGTTTCCGATAGCGGCCGTGCACGGAAATATTACCATATTACTAAACGTGGCAAAGAATACTTCCAGGAGAAAAACTCTGAATGGCGCACTTATACAACGGCTGTGAATCAGGTGCTGGGAGGAGTAAACTATGTCATTAACTAATAAGCAAATTCAGGGCTTCGTAGATAAGGTTTGTGCAGAGCTACGTTTTAAAAGTATTCATCAAGAAGTGGCAAAGGAGCTTGTGGACCATATTGAGGACCAGAAGAAGCAATTTATGAACCAAGGCTTAGATGAGGAAAGTGCAATTTTAAAGTCTGTGGAGGAAATGGGGGACCCTGTAGCTGTTGGCCGCCAGCTTAATAAAGTACATCGCCCCAGGACAGAATGGTCTATCTTAGCTGTTATAAGCCTATTAATTGTCATGGGTGGGGCCGTCCAGCTCTTTATTTCCAGAGAAGCTGCAAACGGCGCGCAAATGTTCTCCCAGTTTCTTCTCTATCTGCCTATGGGGTTAGCCGCCTTTGCGGGTGCATACTTTTTCGATTACACCATCCTGGGGCGCTACGCCAAGCACGTATGTTCGGCTCTTGTTGGTATTACAGTAATAGGCTTAATATTAGTGCAAACTCAGCCAGGTGGATCAATTAGGTATCTGTATTATTTTTCTCTTTTGTTTATCCCCGTGTTTGCAGGACTTGTTACAAGTTTGCAAGGTAGGGGGTATACGGGAATAATTATTTCAGGTTTTGTTTATGGGGGCGCAGCCTTAATAACTGTTTTGGAGCCTTCTATTACCGGGCTTTTCTTGCTAACTGTTTGTTGTCTTGTCATCCTAACGGTAGCCGTCCAAAAAGAATGGTTTGGTAATGTAAAAAAGTTCGGTCTTGCCCTGATATATATGCCTGTAATAGCATTCATCCTTTCTATTCCAGTCCTAACTTCTCCGTATCGGCTCAGGAGGTTTCAAACTATGACTAATCCTGAAGCTGATCCGCTGGGGTCAGGATGGTTAACACTGCAGATACGCAGGCTCATGGAATCATCACAGTTTTGGGGTGAGGCGACCATACTTGATAGTGAATTAAGTGGAACGGCAATTAATCAGTTACTACCGGGATGGTCAACGGATTTCTTGCTTACTTATTTAATTGCCCGCCTGGGCTATATAGCAGGATTAGTCATTGCATTTCTAATGTTAATCTTAATAGTAAGGATGTTTGTAGCAGTCTCAAAGCAGAAAAATCGCCATGGCTACCTCATTTCCCTTGGGGCAAGCCTTGCTCTTACAGGTCAAATTGCTCTATATTTTCTCTCTAATACAGGAGTTGTTCCCATTGGTGTCACTCTGCCGTTTATCTCATACGGCGCAGGCGGTTTTATAGTAAACATGGTACTGGCGGGCCTGGTACTCTCTGTTTATCGACGAACTGATTTGGTTCCAAAAGAATCTATAGGCGGATTGAAGCCATAACATACCACGTTGCTGCAACAGCTTTAGTTTCTGGTTTGTGAAGTTGACCCTTGGACCTCTGGTGTGCTAGTTGTCCTGCCAAGGGCACTTAAGAAGAGCACGATCATAGTTGATCAGTGCTCTTTTTTTGGGCTCGCCTATGATTTCATTCTGCACCTGGCGGATGCTGCCAGGTATACTAAATCAAACTTTGCATAATTGAAGCAAGGACTAAAGGCCTATTTTTAATTATGTGGAAAACGCTTAAAATTATTCCAGTAAGGTAAATGAATTTACAATTGGGAAGGACAGGAGGGGACTTCTATTGGATCTTACTATTGACGGTAGAGCTGTCGGTAATTATTTTATCTTAGTTAAAAACAATACCTTTTCATTGGATATTGTCTATCTGTCTTTTATTCATCAAGCGAAATTATACGGGGCTAAGATTGGTGGCCAAATGTATAATGTCAGCGGTAAGTTGATGGAAAAGTATGAAGGGTTTCAAGGTGATGATAATGATTTTCTCTCAATGGACAAGCATAACTTTATAATTGATGCTGAAGAAATTAAAGAAGTACTGTACCAGAAACGCTTCCAGCCTCAGAACTCTCCTTTTACAGGTAAACTCGAGATTTTATTGCAGTCCGGCAAAGCAGAGAAGTATTACGTACACTCCGGTAATCACATTCCTGCCATGCTCATGATGTTTAAAAATGACCTAACGGAGAACCTGGTTTTAAAGGACGGTAAACATCAGATATTGCCTGAAGAATACCCCGCGTTTGCTATGGAGAAATCAAATTCTAAAGGCATGATAGTCTGTACGAACTGTGATAAGGTAACAAGCATTTTGGAGACCGCACACTTCCCGGCAAAAAACAATAAAGATATAGATAAATTTCTCTGTCCCGATTGTTTTACAGCTCATGAAGAAGAACTGCAACAGGAAACAGAGGGCGTAAATGCAGCTAAGTCAATTCTTTTTTCTTTAGGTGCTGCAGTCATCTGTTCTCTGCTATGGTATGGCTTTGTTATAATCACAAACATGCAGGCAGGTGTTATTGCTGTTCTTATTGGCTGGATTGTTGCCAATACTGCCATTTACGGGGCCGGAAAAAAGCGGGGTACCGTAGTGCAGGGGATAAGCGCAGTAGCTACGCTGTTTGCCATGATGTTCAGTGAATATTTGATTATTCGCCATTTTGCAGTTTTGGAGTTAGCAGCAGAAGGAATAACTGGTATTCCTCTTTTTCTTCCTGTTGAAGCCGTAGTCCAGCTTATTACAGTGGGCATTCAAACTGATCCTATTACCTTGGTATTTTGGGGCATTGCCATTTATCAGGGGTATAGGATACCGGCCAGCAGGTATGTAAAATCCCAAAAACAACAAGAAGTAGATGAAGCTTTCAGTGCAAATGTTTAAGAATATTAAATCTGACACCCGATGTGTTGCAGAGAAATTAACAATCTCATATCGTTAAAAAAGGAAAATGCCAGCAGAAACAGAATTACTCTTGAATTACATATAATGGGGGTAGCGATATGGGAAGTTTCTTGCAACGAATCCCTTGGGTTAAAGTTCTTGTGATACTCTTAGTTATTTCAGGCGTGCTGATTAATTATCAGTATCGACAGATTACTCAAATGCAAAGCCAAATTGGGGGCGAAATTCAAAGTAACTTTACCCAAATGGGCCTAACTGTCAGGGATATGAGGATAAAGTCCGGTTCAGTGATGGCAGGCGAAGATCGGCAATTACTGGAAAATATTAACCCCAACTCAGCTTCCGGCAGCCTTTCATATCTTCCCCGGCACTCTAATAAGCCTTTCTACTTTTATAACCTGCAATATTTTTTAGAGTATGTGGAAAGCGGCTTATATTATATCGGCAGTAAGGATGACCCCCTTAGTGATGAGGATTTCGCCTATCTACGTAAAGTGCACGACATGCTTTTACAAATGGAAGACATCTTTATAGAAGAAAACCCCCGCTTCTCCAATGCCCAAACTAACCGCGAGTTTTATCTGGGAAAAGTGTGGCCTGAGGTTCTTGAGAAAATGGAGTCCCTTCTAGGTGATGATCTTCAACAAATCTACACAGTTTATGTTTATCCTCACTATGATCCACAATTAGAGCCGGAAAACCGTTTGGGGTTTTCTGGTCCTGAAGTCACACAGGATGAGGCGTTTAAGGTAGCAAAAGATTTTTTTCCTCTACCTGATAGTGAGTACGCCTGGCAACTCACAGGCGAAGGCTGGAGCAGTGATTGGGGGGACAGTTGGACATTTTCCGCTATCCGTAAGGGGGACAATAGCTATGAATGGCAGGTAGAAGTCTTAGCCACCGGTGGCAACGTTATTAGTCTGAGAAAAACGTCTAATGCTAATTTTGGTGATGATAATCTCTTAAATGATCCTCCAGAGCCGGTCATTTCTGAACAAACTGCTATTAATAACGCTCTGGAATTTTTATCTGCCAGGGGCATTAAAGATGTGTACCCACTATATACTCCTAACTATGGAATTTCTGATTGGGGAGACGCAGCAGATGAAGGAAGATATCAATTCAGCCTTGTCAGAAAGATAGATAATATTTTTATTCCGGAGCATTCTATTGAGTTTGAGGTGTCGGGTCAAACAGGTGAAATTACTTCGTTTTATAACCATCAGTTTTTACTACGGTCACAAAGTGAAATAAGCATACCGGAGCCGAAGCTATCCCGGGATGAAGCCCGTCAAGGAATAGATTGGCTACTTCTCCCTGTCGATGGCCCTACAGTATTTCATCAATTTAATGAAGAGCTGTTCTACACATTTATTGCTAAAGAGTCTGAAGCAAGTTACATAATCTATATTAATGCAATAACCGGAGAACGTGATTTTGTTGACTATCTTTATAACGGGATTTGGTCATACGACTAAAGCTTAAAAGGTTTGGAGTACTTGGCAGGTCTATCATATTGATTAGTTTGGTAATAATTCAAACAGATGATTAAGGGCAGATTAGCTGTGCAGCGTTTAGTAAGGAGAGGAAGAGAATGAAAAACAAAATATGGTGTCTGGTTATAATCTGTGCTTTTGTGTTTCTGGTGGGCTGTGGTTCAAGAAATGCAGAGTATATCCGCGAGGTTGAATTGAGCGCAAGCCAAAGAGATTTAATCTATGGCGCCGGTGCCGATGTGTTTTTGGTATTTGATTTGAAAATTGAGCCTGATAAATATCAGAGAGTGGAGAGTTGGATTGAACATTATCAGAGTGGCCAATTGGTTGAAAAGATTGACAGGCAGATTTATAATGGAAGTGGCTTAAGGGCAGCCAAGGGCAGATTGGTTTTTACGCTGCGGGAAAATATTTTAGATCGGGATAAAACAGAATATCGGGTTAGTATTTCTGTGGATGGAATGAGAGCTACTGCCTGGGAGCTACTGGAGACAGGTGAGAGGGATGGACATTCATTCATTAAAGCAAACAGCGAGCAGGCTATCGTTGAGGGTCAGGCAATTATGCTTGCAGTTCAGGCAAAGGGCAGGTCAACAGAAATTGTCAGCGATGAAATTTTTAGAGGAAACAAGGAAGAGTTTGCGAAATTGCTGAAGAATGATGAGGTCTTTGTGTACTACCTGCAGTTTCTGGATGAGGCTGATTAATAAAGAACATACGGTGACGGATGTAACAACCCCTACCAAAAAGTAGGGGTTGTTTGTGTTCATTTATAACTTGACAATTTTGGATTACGCGTGTAAGATCAAGTTGTACTTACATTTGTAATCCAAGAGGTGAGAAAATGAAAATTGCCCAACAGATATCCGATGCTGAGCTGGAAGTAATGAAAGTACTTTGGGAATTGGGCCAGGCCACAAGTTCACAAATTGTGGCCTGTTTGTCCGAGAATACCGACTGGAAACCCAAAACGATTCAAACGCTGATAACCCGCCTGGCCGCCAAGGGTGCCGTCGCAGCGGAAAAAACCGAAAGTAAAGCCTATCTCTACACGCCGTTAATCAGCGAGGAAGAGTTTAAATCATATGCCAACCATTCATTTTTACACAAGATATACGATGGTTCGGTTAAGATGATGCTGGCAAGCTTTGTTAAAGAGCAGAAAATCTCCAAAGCGGAAATAGAGAGCCTGAAAAAATTGTTGGACGAGGAGGAGTAGGCATGGCTGATCTTTTTTATACTGTGTTCCATGCTTCACTTTACGCCAGCGTGGCAGCACTGGTTATTCTCCTTCTTAAAGGCGTATTAAAACAACGCTTAAACGCACAGTGGCACTATCTTATCTGGGCAATCTTTGTTGTGAAACTGCTGGTACCCTTTGGACCGGAAAGCTCCTTTAGCCTGTTTAATGCCATGCCGGAAATTTCGCGTCCCGCTACCATAGACATGGTAACCCCCACAGCTCCACAAATTGATTTACCCAACATTCCGCAAACACCTATAGAGATCGGGCAGCCTGAAAATATTAGCTTGTCTGCATCCCAATCTAAGAGTGTGAGTTCCCTGGCCTCATTGTTGCGGTACCTTCCCTATATCTGGGCTGCAGGGATGCTCCTGTTCCTATTTTGGCTGGTGGGAACCTATTGCCTGCTGCGGTTAAAGCTAAAAAAACACAGCATACCTGCTGAGAAGCCAATGCTGCAGGTTCTCATGAACTGTAAAGAACAAATGGGAATTACAAAAAAAATCCCGCTTGTAGTTCAAACTGCGGTGAACACTCCTTCGCTTTTTGGCATCATCAATCCCAGGATTCTAATTACACCGGAAATGGCAAAGATGACTGATGATGATCTGCGCTACATCCTGATGCATGAACTTGCCCATTTCAAGCGCAAAGATTTATACGTTAACTACCTGCTGCTGTTTTTGCAAACCATGCACTGGTTTAATCCACTGATATGGTATTGTTTTAAGAGGATGCGCGACGATATGGAAGTGGCTACCGATGAATGTGTGCTCTCAGTGCTGGAAAACACCGAACACCGCGCCTACGGCCGGACACTGCTTACAATGCTGGAACGTTTTCACACACCGGCTCTGGCTCCCAGGCTTTTAGGGATGGTGGATGACAAGAAGAATATTGAGCGGCGTATCCGCATGATTAAGATGGCCGATTATTTCCGTGCCAGGAAAACTGGCGTGCTGCTTGCCGGCTTGCTTTGTCTTGTTCTGTTGAGCGGTATGCTGCTCACAAACGGCTTGACTGCTAATAAAACAGACGCAGGGATCGATAATAACGGTTTCCAATACAATGCTGAGGAACTTCTGCGCCAAAGAACGCCTTATGTGGGTGACAACAGTAAAGTGAGCAACCTGATAGGCGCACTGCCGCTTGCAAAGTATCGCCAGAGCCTGTCACTGCAAACAAAAGAAACACCCTATGGTGTTACTGTTTATTACGATTTTGAGCTCTCCGGTTTATCTAAAGAAGATATCGATGAAATACTTTATTACAATGCTGTAGTGATGTTTGCCTTAATTGACAATGTAGATGTGATTGCATTTAATGCCCACGGGCTTGGAGAAGTGTCTTATCAATTCCTGAGAAGTGAGTTGGAGCAGGATTTTGGCAAAGATCTAAGAGAGTTTGCCGAAAACAGAGAAGAATTTCTTATCTTTTTGGATAGCCTGCCTAAACTGCCCTCCGGTCTTAAAAGAGCAGTGACACAGGCCATTAAAGAGCAGGGAGCCGGCTATTACAGAGGCGAAGTACTTACGGCAGGCCATGTGATTCTTGGCAAGCAATCCGCAAATGGGACTGTCACCGTTTATACGTTAGCCAGTCTGGGCTGGTTTGGCTTTGAAAATGATATCTTTACAATTGTTAGCGGAAGCAGCGGCGTTCCCACAGTGATGACCTTTAGTGTGGATGACCAGGGGCAGTACAGACTGCTTGAATACAGGGAGGCTCAGGACGGCGGGGGGTATGCAGATTCAGTGAGGGAGATGTTCCCCAGAGAGCTTTGGGATAAAGTGCTTTCTCCCCCACCCTACCCTCAGTTGTCTGCTCAGCAGGAAGCGCAGGCGGCCCAATATCTGCAGGAACAAGGAATTAATGCTGAGATATCCATGAACTACGTGGAAAAGTCGCTGCCGGAGATTGATGTGCAGGCTTCCAACAAACTGTTTTCTGAAATGACCAAGGCCAATCCTTCGCTGAATAAATATCCCTATTGGCTTGGCACGCGGCACATAGTGGAAGACGGGGAACGTTTTATATATGAAACAGCGCAGGCAAAAGCAGATGACGGCAATGACCTGATTATATTTACAAAAACGGACATAAACGGTACTGTGGTAGAAGAAATGCATTACAAAATAATCAACAGTACGCCGGAACTAACTTCTCTGTTTAACCAGAGTTGGTTACACTAACACCGCTTGAGCGCAATAAAAGTGTTGCAGGATATGGGGCGGCCAATCCAAAAAAACGATGTTTGGATTGCGGCATTGGCATGCCGCATAGCTTGATTTTGCCTCACGTGATAGGTACTTTACTAATATTTCGGGCCTTGATGTGCAAAATTGGATAGAACTGCCCGTTGCCTATTTAGAATTGAAAAACTATATAATATCGGTGAGAGGGGATGTGTTCGAAGTGCCGATTCCGATTTATACGGTTGATTCTTTTACAGAGAAACCATTCTCAGGTAACCCCGCAGCTGTTTGTAGGCTTTCCGGCCCTAAAGAAGAGAGCTGGATGCAGCAAGTTGCCCGGGAGATGAATCTGTCGGAAACAGCTTTTATCTATCCTGAGGGAGACGGTTTTAATTTAAGGTGGTTTACCCCCACAACAGAGGTTGATTTGTGTGGTCATGCAACATTGGCAGCTGCGCATATTCTGTGGGAACAGAATTATTTACAGCAGGGAGCGGTTGCGAAGTTTTATACTAAAAGCGGGCTTCTTACTGCAGAATATGTTAAAGACTTGATTGTACTAAGTTTTCCCGTAGAAGCTCCCGTTGAAACGGAAGTCCCTGACTACATAATTAAGGCGCTGGATGTTACTCCGCTATTTGCCGGTAGAAACCGTTTGGATTATATTATTGAAGTAGATTCTGCTGATACGGTAAGGCGGTTGAAGCCGGATTTTGCACAGCTTCGTGATATGGGGCTCCGGGGTGTCATGGTTACCAGTAGGGATAGAGGGGCTGATTATGATTTTATATCCCGGTATTTTGCTCCGGGGGCCGGAATTGAAGAAGATCCGGTCACAGGTTCTGCTCATTGCTGTTTGGGTCCATATTGGATGAGTAAGCTGAACAAAAATAGGTTCGTAGCGTATCAGGCATCCGAAAGAGGCGGTACCGTACTTGTGGAAGTTTTGGATGACCGTGTCAAATTAGGCGGCACGGCTGTTACTGTTCTTAAGGGTGAACTTTTATATGAGTAGGCATTGATACACAACAAAGCACTGACTAATACATCAGTGCTTTGTTGTGTCCTTTGGAAATAGCGCTTTGAAACTTAGAAACCTTCCCCCGGGTAAATGACTTGGATGCCGTGAATGTTTTCAAATCCCCGATCCGCTGTTATTATTCGTTTAATGCGGTGGTTTAGCATTACAGCCAGATGAATAGTGTCCCTGGGTGAGAGTGCAGAATATGTTGGATTGCTGATTAGTTTTCTTGCTAGAAGCATATCTTGGTGTTCTATGGCTAACACTGACCCATCCATAATCTTTGAAAAGGAATCAAAGACCCGCAGCCCAAAATCTCGTTGGTTAATACTGAAATACCGATACATAATTTCTTGGAACACTTCAGTATCAGTGAAGGCATTAAGGTGGCCGGCTGCAACAGATCGCAAAATCTCTACACAGCTTGCCTTAAAATGATGCTCTTTGCTGGCAGCGTACATTGGAATGTTGGTGTCGATAAACACCTTCATTTCTTCTGATACCCCGCTTCGATTTCCTTTTTCATTTGTTCCCAGGTAGTAACCGGCGCATTGATATTTGCCAATTCTTCTACTGCTTTTAACTTTTCTTCTTTCAAAACGATGTAACGTTGGTCTATGGCTTCACGGACCAAATCCCCCACTGAGGTGTTTTTTTCTTTAGCTTCGGTTTTGAGTTTTTGCAGTTGTTCAGGATATAAGCGAATTTCCAGTCTCGTATCAAGTTTTTTTTCACGCATGGAAATCACTCCTTACGTAAGGTTATTACGTACATTATAACTTATAAGCCTACAAATATAAATAGTTATTTGAACTCCTATGGCCTGTACCGCTTCATGTCATAGGAGTTTACAGTATAGCTTGTTGGAGGTTATATGCTGAGTTGCAAAAAGCATGTTTTCTCTGTTTCATAAATACCCTGGTGTTCTACTTCTAAAGGTGTTGTAAAGAGTGGGCCACCGACGACCAGAGTATGGTATTCTCCTCTTTCACCACAGGGGCTAATCCCAGCTGCTTTACAGGCCAGCAAAAAATCTTTGTTTACTTTTTGGCCCAACCAATCTTGAGGCAGAGAAGTTTTATCAATAGATACAATGAGCAGTTGAGCATCCCTGGCCACCAGTTCCGTGATAACGTCTTCTTCCTCCATGCCCCATAGGGGGAGATGAGCAGCCAAACCCAGTTTGCCACACATATTTTGCACCCACTCACGGTGCTCTACAATGTTTATGTCCCCAAATACACCACCAGTTAACCCTTTACTGCTAAATCTATTTACAGCACTGCGAAAGCCTTCTTCATAAGTGCCCCAGCTAACTTGCTCCATTACCAGGGGAATGCCCAGTGCGGCGGCCTGTTTTCTCAAAATTTCTTCGGACAGACCGTGAGACATGCTTCGCCCCTCATGACCAATAAAGTTCAGCAAATACTGTATATCCAGACCCTGCTCCTGTGCTTTTAGCAGTGCCAGATAGGAATCTTTTCCACCACTCCAGGATACAAACACTTTCTCTTTCAAAAGAATCATCCTTTCAGTCCCAGGTTTCTTTGCATTTAACAAACACTTATCTTGCACCGGGTGTCCAGCTTGCAAAAAAACGTGTTCTCTATTTAAGCATTTTTAGGTGCTTAATTGCATGCTCTTCTTTATTAAAGAAAAGGGCACCGCCTTCTTGTAATTGTTGCAAATAAGTTGCTGCTTTACCACCGGTAAAATCTCGTGCACTATTTTGTGATTCCAAAACAATCCCCATAACTCCCTGTCCAACTACTTCAGTCATCGCTTCAAGGTTGCGCAGATTGCCTTCACCAAAAGAGATTGGTGGCAAAATTACACATTCTGCTTCATGCATAAGCTGTAGATGCTTTTGATACATTTCTTCATTAATCGGTGAAAATGGTGGGTTTTCCATGACTGGAAGATCATAAAAGCGGGCAAAGTGATAGCCGCTATCTTCTCTGCTGACAGGACCAACTGATACAGAATATCCAGCTGCCAAAAGAGCTTCTAATATTGGCAATGCTTCACTACCGCCGCCAACCACATGTATCCTCTTTTGGGGGTATCTTTCACTTTGCTGCCGGGGGGATATGTTTTCTTTACCAATGCTAACTTGCAGACGGCCATGCAGAGGGTGACGAAAAATAGTGGCCGGAACACCATATGATTTTGAAATATTCGTTTCGGTAAGTACTTCTTCACTGCTGCCAATGGATAACACTTTGCCAGCGGATAATAAAATAAACTGACTAAAGAACAAAGTAGCCAAATTTAGATCATGAATGGCAGCAATGATGGTGACTCCTTTTTCTCTATTGAGTTTTAACGCTATATGTAATAATTCCCATTGGTAGCCTATGTCCAGGTTTGCTGTCGGTTCATCTAAAAGAAGCAGCTCAGGCTCCTGGCACAGAGCCCGGGCGAAAACCATCCTTTGTCTCTCTCCACCGCTTAAGGTTGCAGCGGAGCGATGCCGCAACTTTAAAATTCCTGTAGTTTCCATGGCAGAGTGAACAAGAGAATCATCACTATTTTCAGCATTGCGCCAACCTTTCTGGTAAGGAAATCTGCCCATTTGCACTACTTCTTCCACAGTAAAATCAAAATCTACTCCTGTATCCTGTGGAACTACGGCAAGTTGGCGTGCTATTTCTCCAGATGATAAACTGCGTATTTCACGGTCGTTAAATAACACTGTTCCGCTGCTTGGTTCCAGAGCTTTGCTGATACAGCGCATCAGTGTAGATTTTCCTGCTCCGTTGGGACCTAAAAGGGCAATCATTTCTCCGCCCTGAATACTAAAATTAACTCCATCCAGAATAGGGTGAGCATCATACTCCATGGTTAGTTCATGTATCTTTAGTTGTAAACTCATTTATACCTCCTAGCTACTGCTATTGAAATAGCGAAGCTTTTTCCTTTTTTTAAGAAGATAAATGAACATTGGAGCACCGACCATAGCCGTAATAATCCCTACCGGGAGTTCTGCGGGAGCAATTATGGTCCGCGCCAAAGTGTCTGTAGCAATGAGTAAATTAGCCCCAAGCAGAGCTGATGCAGGAAGTAAGATGCGATGATCAGGTCCCACAATTATGCGAATGAAGTGTGGAACAACTAATCCGACAAAGCCAATGATACCACTGGTGGATACTGCTGCTGCCACAAGCAAAGAAGAGGAGGCAAGCAGTATTTTTTTTACTTTCTCAGTATCTACTCCCAAATGGCGAGCAGTTTCTTCACCTAACAAGAACACATTTAATTCTCTGGCATAGTAGTAGATACAGGTGAAACCTACCAAAATATAAGGAAGCATGGTAAATACCCTGGACCAGGTGGCGCCACCAAAGCCGCCCATCATCCAAAAAATTACCTGGTGCAATCTCTCCCCTGCAAAATAGGTAAGCAAAGAAACAAAGGCAGAAAGAAAGGCACTTACAGCTATTCCAGCCAAAAGTAGAGTCATCACCGGGACTGCTTTACCTACACGGGACATGTAATAAACCAGTGCAATGGTTGAAATACCGCCAATAAACGCAAATAGAGGAACGGCTGTGAAACCGGCTAATAACAAACTGCCGCCTGTTAACATTGCTATTACTGCTCCCAGTGCAGCACCGGAAGAAACCCCCAGAACATAGGGGTCTGCCATAGGATTGCGAAAAAGCCCCTGCAGTACTGCTCCTGCCACAGCAAGAGAAGCACCGACAATAGCTGCCTGAATAACCCGGGGCAGTCGCATTAGCAGAAGAATTCCGTGTTGAATATCTGCAACGTCTCCTTTAACGACGGCATAATAGATTTGGGAGGGTGAGAGCAGTATGCTAACTGCTGAACTAAGAGGGATCGAAGCAGCTCCTGCCACTATTGCTATGAAGGACATCACAATTAATAACAGGGTTAATAAAATTAATAGGGTACTGCTTTTGACTCTTATTTTTTTCTGCTCATACTGCTCTCGGTGTAGTATCATCTCTTACAACCCTCCAGGTTTCGACCCAATTTTAATCAAATAGTTCCGGATGAAAGATAGGTGCTAAAGTCTCTGCTGCTTCTATTAAACGAGGGCCGGGACGGGAAATAGCATCGGCATTAATATTAAATACTCTCTCGTTTTTTACAGCATTGATCTCGTTCCACAGAGGTCTGTCTAGAATGACTTCCATATCAAAGCCTTCAAATCCATGGTAGTTGGGGATGACAATAACACTTGGATCTCTTTCGATAATTGTCTCTTCACTAATCTGTGGATACATTTCAGCTACATCTGTGAAAATGTTGTCCCCACCGGCAATGGAAATAACTTCGCTGATTAAAGTTGTCCCTCCGGCTGTCATCAAGGGATCTGAATAAACTTCGTAATAAACCTGTACTCGGTCTTCTGATGATAATGTGCTAATTTTTTCGTCTAAGAGTGCTAATCTGTCTGTGATTTCAGTGATAACCTTGTCAGCCTCGCTTGCTCCTGTAGCTTCCGCGATTAAATTCATGGCCGCAAATACTTCTTCGATCGATTCGGGTGCAAGAACAAGTACGGGAATACCCAACTCTTCCAGTTTATTTACCTGTTCTTCATGAGCATTACCTGCTAAAACCAAATCAGGTGTTAAGCTGTAAACTATTTCCATATTGGGATCAGAAAAGCCGCCAATCTTATCTACGTCTAATGCTTCTGCCGGATAGTCGCAAAAATCAGTTACACCGACTATTCTGCTGCCTAAGCCTATAGAAAAAGCCATTTCCGTGTTACTGGGAGACAGTGATACTATCCTTTCCGGCTTTTCTTCAATGACAACATTCCGCCCCATTTGGTCAGTCAATTCCGCAAATGATTGACTTTCAGAACCATTGGCATCATCAATACCATTAGAGCCGTTGGCACCGTTGGGTCCATTAGGCTCATTAGCATCATTTGCATTACCGCAACCGGCTGCAAAAACCAACAATAATCCCAGCGCTAAAATAAAAAACACTCTTGACACTTTCTGCATAACTACAACCTCCGGTTAATTTATTTTGCGCCGAAAAAAAATTACCCTCCTTTATTTGGAGGGTAATTACAAGCAGACATTAAAGAAAGCAACCCATCCTTTGGCGCGAAAGATGTTCTTTTGCATAAACAGGCAGGTTTCCTGACTTCCGACTCAAACGATTTGCCATACCTTCCCAAAGCTGAAGCTTCAGTGGTTCTATGGAAAATCTCGCCGGTTACAGTGGCGCGACCGTCCGGGATTTGCACCCGGTTCCCTTTTACTCTCGTAACGAGCACCTGTCTATAGCTTTTATTAAGTTTATGAAATACTATCATAAATCCCATAAAAAAACAATGTACAATTTTCGAAGAATATAAAAAATCGCATGACCTCAATTGCAATAGCGAATGCACCACCCCACCGTGCCGGTGAGAAGTCAAGCAGCAGCAAGTCTTTCGGCGTGGAAAGCTTGTAATGGTGTAAGATACCCAAGAATCTTCCGAGGAAGATTGTTACACCAATTCTGTATACGGGCGACGGACTCGGGTGTGAGATCCGCAAATGACGTTCCTTTGGGAAGGAACCTTCGTATTAAGCTGTTGTGCTTTTCATTGGCACCCTTTTCCCAGGAGCTGTACGGATGGCAAAAGTACGCTTTACTACCGAGGCTACTGAGCTGGTCTGACAGACCAGAGAACTCACTGCCGTTATCTGCTGTAATCGTCTGGAATACCTGGGCGAAATCATCCCCGTAATCTCTCTGTAGAGCCACTAGAGCCTCGTTTACACATTCTACAGTGTGCTCTTCGAGTCGTCGTATAAGAAAGACCCGGCTCTTTCGCTCAAGGAGTGTCAGAAGCGATTGGCCCTCTGACTGCTTGCCGATCACAGTGTCGATCTCCCAGTGGCTAAAGGTTTCTCTGGTGGCGACTTCTGGGGGCCTGTTCTCTATCGATTCGCCAAGATTGCGCTTATTTATTCGGCTGCGTTTCTTCCGAACCTTGCGGCCGACCTTTAGCAATAGGTCAATGTTTCTGGTATCCATGAAGCCCTTATCTATGTAGCTGTAGAGGGTCTTTGTGCAGATACAGGGTAAGCCAGCGGTCTTCGGGTTTATCTTGTATTCGCCCACAATGGCGTCAGGTGACCACTCTTTATCGCGCATCATCCTTTGGGCGTGATCCATAAAAGCACTGACATCAGCTAATTTGAATCTGGCACCACAGTGTGAGCGGTTTTCACGATACACCCTTTGCCCTGCATCAGGAAAGTACTCATAACGCTCTGTAAGATTACTGTTTCTCTGTAGCACTGTGCCACGCTTTAGCTCCCTGGACACTGTTGTGTGGTCACAGCCTATCTTCGCTCCAATCTGCCTAGTAGAGAGCCCTGATTCGTGGTAAGCAGCGATCATGCCTCTTTGATCCAATGTCAAGTGTTTGAATTCCCGTGGGATTGTGGTATGCTGTGAGTGTGCCATAGTCCAAACCTCCGTATTTTGATTGTTGGTCGTACATCAATCATACACGGTATTGGGCTGTGGCGCATTTTTATTTTGCAATGTTACCACTGGTGCATCTCATTTTACAATGAAGCAAAAATCGCATGATTCTGGAAGCAGATTGACAACCTGGCAAAAAAATGTTAGCTTATTTACAGTATAAAACAACTGCATACTGTGCACATAGGTGTATTGACTTAAAAGGGAAGTCGGTGAGAATCCGGCGCGGTCCCGCCACTGTAAGCAGAGAGTTTGCCCCTATTATACCACTGACTGGTTTCAGGTTGGGAAGGTTGGGGCAGATGATGACATGTAAGCCAGGAGACCTGCCTAGGTGAGTATTTACCTCCTTCGGGTGAAAGGTGAAGGTGAGTGGGCATTGCCACGCCGCTTGCTGTGGCATTTTTATTTTCTGTTGGAATTATCCAGCTTTCATTTTACCGAAGGCTGGACTTTATTTTTTTTGCGGTGCCTCTACCCAGGTTAGAGGTATGAGACAAGAAGTAAATATCTCGGTGGAGCTTGTATTTTCAATCTAAAAAGGGAGGTTTAGGACATGGATTTAGGTGTACTGAATAATCATGCGAAGAAAATTGATGATTTTGACAGGACTTTCTATCAGGTCAAGCCTGTAAGCGGTATAAGCAAGGAGCCTGCTCCTGGAGTACATAATATTGTAAGCTGCTTCGGCAACAATGAACTGGGAAAAAAAGAAACGGAGCTTTGTGCTGTAGGTTCAGGAGAAGGCGAACAGAGACTGTGGCAATGCATCTGCCCTAGTGCTGAAAGTTACAGACAGGAGTTAAAAGAATACATTTTAAACCTATCGAAGCAGGAAGTAGCAGGTATTCACCTTGACTGCATCGGGCTTCCGGGCCCCAGCTACTGTAGCTGTTCCCGCTGCCAGAAACTCTGGCAGGAGTCCGGCCTTACCTGGGAGATATGGCGCTGTAAAACTGTAACTGATTTTATCGGAGAAGTAAAATCCATACTGCCGGATACAATGCCTTTATCACTATCACTTTATCCAGATCCTGTACACCCTGAGCGGTTTGGCCTGGACCTTAAGAGCCTGGAGCAATATGCCGACTTTTTTCTTGTTCCCCTTTATGACATGACCTACAAATCTCCATATTGGATGGAAGTTCTGGCCAATGCGTTTCGTAGAAGATTAACTAAACCGCTTTATGTAGAGATCTACATGAAGGGCCCTAAAGAAAAAGATTTGCTTGCTGCTGTGCAGGCGGTGGCTGCCCACGCAGATGGGTTAGTTTTTGCATATGACACCAAGCTGAGCAGAGAACTGCTCCCTCAGATTAAAATGGCCATAGAAAACGCCAGAACTTTATAATAAATTTACGTAAGTTGACCCTCGGACCTGTGGTGTGCCAGTTGTACTGCCAAGGGCATATAAGAAGAGCACGATCATAGTTGAACTGCGGCCAGCAGGTATGTAAAATCCCAAAAACAACAAGAAGTAGATGAAGCTTACAGTGCAAATGATTAATAATATTAAACCTGACCCCCAGGGTACTAAAAACAGGACTTTAAGCCTATTTCTTTATCGATGGAAAAGAATTACAATGATGACAGTAAATATGATATTTCGTCAAAGAAATAGGGAGGGGTATTTATGTTGGGAAAAAGTCGCTTAGGGCTGCCTATCGTATTGGTATTATTAATGGGGTTAATAGCAGGGTGCTCTGGCACAGAAGAGGCTCTGAAGGCTGCAGAAATATATGCAAAATCTATAGAGGCAATGAGTGAGGTTAACTCTTATGAGTTTGATATCGAGATGTTTCAGGTAATGGAGATGCCGGAATCGGTTCAGGAACCTGATATGCCTGATAAACTTGAGATTCAGACCAGGGGGACAGGGCGTGCAGTAATGGATCCTGTGGCAATGGAAATGACATTATCTATGCACATGCCTTTCCTTGTCAATTTCCCCGAGGCTGCTGAGTTTGGGGATCTTGAAATGCAGATGTATATGGTGGAGAATCAAATGTATATTTATGACTCCATGTCAGGCATTTGGATGAGTCAGGATTTAGGTGATTATGGGTTAGAATTGGAAGACCTAATGGAGTTTAGTATGGATGATACTGATCCCATGCAGCTCTTGACTATGCTGGGAGATGACGGGGCAGCTGCAGCTTCTTTAAAAACTGTGGACAACAAGTATTACCTTATTACGCTAGAGGATGCAGAAGGTGAGGTAATGCAGAGAATAATAGACGAATATATAAAAGATGAACTGGCCGATAGTTTAGCTGAGTTTGATATAGAAGCTGCGTTTGAGGAATTATTTGATATGGCTACCTTTGCTGATATCAGGTACAAAATCTGGATTGATATGGAATCGTATTACACAACAAAAGCAGAAATGTCTTTCAGTATTGTGATTAACATAGAGGGTGAGACAATAAAAACTACACAAACAGCATTAATGGCTTTTAAGGATTTTAATACCTTTGATAGTATTACGGTTCCGGATAAAGTTAAAGACAACGCGGTGCCTTTGGTTGAACTGTTTGAATTTATGGAGTTGGAATTACAATAATACAACAAAAGGCCTGCGGATTCTTTTACAAATTCGCAGGCCTTTTTCTTTAGTGGGAAGGAAATCAATTTATCTCAGGGGTTTGCCGAATGGGTTTGCCCAGAATGCTTTCAAAATCGGCTAACAGTTTTTGGTCACTAATGCCATGGTAGACGATAAGTTTGTTTTTCTGATAAAAATATATTTTCGTTGACCAATCGATTAAAACATTGCCAATTCTTAACCCATCTTCTGAAATGGTTTCAGCTTCGGCTTTTGCGGTTTCTCTGTCTGAAAACTCGTATACCTGTACCCAGTGTTCCTCGGAATTGATTTGTATAGATTTGGGGTATTCAGAAAAGAACGTGGATTTAGTAATTTCCTCTTTCTCCTCATCTATTTCAGTAATTTCATATCCCCTGGCCTGTAACACTTCAATAAATTCGTCATAGGAGTTTACAGTATAGCTTGGTGAACCTTCCGTGCTGCAGCCGGCCCCTACTGCAAGAATAGCTAAGCAGAGTAATAATATAACTCTTTTCATATATTCCCTCCTCGGAATTTTTTATTACATACTCTTAGACTGCTTTTACAATAAAAAGGTTCCATTGCGGCTGCTGGTATCACACGGCTAAAATAGAGAAGCACAGTTTGTGGAACTGTGCTTCTTTGCTGCTATGTAATTGGTTATTTCAGGACTGAAGTCGTAATGTGGGGCCCCAACTGGGTTAGAGGGGCTTTTTACCTGAAAGGTCCCAGCCGGTGCTGGAGCTTTTGTATTCCCATTTTATTTTGTCAAAGCCCAGGGTGAAGGTATCGCAGAGATTTTTGTCGGTTTTTAGATATTGTCTGGTGGAGGAGATAAAGACGTCGTGAAGTGTGATCATATATTGAATCTGTTTGGCCGCATTATTATAGAAATAGAGAATAGCACGGGGTATGATCAGGTTGGTGGCGGCGGCCAGATTTAGCACCGGGGTGTAGCTGTCCACCGGTTTGGTGAGGGTAATTGTTGACAGTTTGGGGTTGGCCGAGGCCTGGACAGGCATTTGCAGGTACTGATTATATTCATAGCAACGGATCAGGCGGTTTAGGTCACCTGTTTCCTCTGTGATGCCTTTTAGATAGAGACAGACATCGATGCCCTCAGTTCTCTGCTGTTTGGTCAAAAACTTCAAAAGACTCATTAGATAACCTCCGGCAGTGTGTTTAAGTTAGTATATGAACGCTGCCGGGCATTTGTCACGGCGCTTTATTTAATTAACAGAAAGGCGTAGCGGTGCATGGTCTCATGGTATTCTTTTAATACTTCCATGGGGTAGCCCGCCTGTTGTACGGTGGCAAATACGTCTATGCCCAGGGCGTCGGCGGCGGGGCGAGATTGTACCGGCAGCAGGCATTCTGTCCTGGAGCCGGGGCAGTTACTGCAGTAGCCGCAGGAATCAAAGCCCAGCAGAAACGCTTTGTAAAACCCTTGCAGGAAGACCTCTCTTTCCAGAGTGAGAAGTTTTTTACACATTTCCCTGCTCCAGGGATGGCGGTCTTTTGGATGGTCAACGGCTTTAGTCAGGTGAAAGAGAACCACATCACTGTACTCCGAGATCATCTCCCGGGTTTCCGCCACCGGGGGAACATTGGGCGGGCACGCGCCACCTTTGCCGTAGTTTGCGCAGCCAAACATGCAGCGAAAGCGGACCCATTGTGCAACTATGATGCTTTCGGCACTGATCCATTTAAAATCCCTGAAGCCGTGCTTAAGAAATAAATTCTCCAACTGGACTTTGTTCACATTCCTGCCTCCAATCCGTTTCCTTAACTTGATGGACCTGTTTTATCTTTATTTGCAAAGGCTACCGACAATGACGTGAAACCGATATTGTTTGCAGGTATATTGTTCTTGACAAAGAAGATATACGGTAAAAGATTCGTATTCTATGGAGAAGGCCCTGACCTACAAAGGATTGGCACTATGCAACATAAATACTGATGCTGTATTTTCTGTGTTTAACGAAACACTTCTGCGCTAGATTATTGCAACATTAACAATAGTAACATGCGAAGCACTGACTTTTTTCAAGGTCGGTGCTTTATGTTTTCTTTACAAAAAAACAAAGAATTCATTATCATGGTTTGTAAACAACGAATATACATTAAAACAAGAGGAGGGATGTATTCGTAAAAAGAGAGCTATCCACTGTTTATGGGCAGAAAATTAACCAAGCAAGGAGGAGAGTGTGAAATGAAAAAGGTCGGTTCGGATATCAGGAAAATTTCTAAGATCAGGTATCAGGAAAAAGTGCCGGAGTATTGGGGGCCTACACCTGATGAGGCCAGAAAGATCATGGTTAAGAAGTCCAAAGCACTGAAAGATAAAAGGACCTCTTTAAAAGAAGCGGTGCAAAAACATGTTAAGGACGGTATTAACCTGGGAATCGGCGGCTTTGTTAATACCAGGGTGCCTTTTGCCGCTGTAAGGGAAGTTGTCCGGCACGGTGCCCGTAATCTGACTCTGTCTTTTCAGTCCAATTCAATTTGTGTTGAGCTTTTGGCTGGTGCCATGATCTTAGATCCTGACCGGGTATCAATTAAACGGGCGGAGTTTGCCTGGTGGGGATATGAGATCATTGGTATCGCACCGCTTTTGCGTTACCTGACAACAAACGGGTTAATAGAAGTTGACGATTATACCAACTATGGAATGTCGGTGCGCTTTAAAGCGGCTGCTATGGGTATTCCCTTTATACCGGTCCGTGATCACGGCGGCTCAGACATGGAACTGGTTAATAAAGGACAAATGGTTGAGTGTCCGTATACCGGCAGGAATACCTATTTACTCCCGGCCTGCCATCCCGATGTGGGTCTTGTCCACGTCAGTGCGGCGGACCAAAACGGAAATTCCCGAATCTTTGGTGCTCTGTGCACCTGCCCCGAAATTGCCATGGCCTCCACCTACACCATTGTGACGGCGGAAAGGATTATCCCGGAAGAAAATATTCGGAATTTTCCGAACTTAACCGAAGTGCCCCACCCTGCTGTGGACTCTTTGGTGGAGCGCTCTTATGGTGCATATCCGGGGGCATGCTATGGTTTTCATTGGTTTGACATGGAACACATCAAAATGTTTAGGGCAGCAGGGGAAGATTTCCGGATGACGGGTGATAAGACCATGCTGAAAAAATACTATGATGAGTATGTTTTCGGCTGTGAGGATTACGATGACTTTCTGGAAAAAGTATCATACAAAACCCTTAGCAAGGTTAATAAACTTGATGGCGGCCAGCCCATCATTCTGACTTGACCAAGACGGTTTATTAAGGAGGAGGCTGATTTGAATGACTGAATATAGTCACGTTGAAATGATAGCTTTTACCGGCTCCAGAGTTTTGGAGGATGAGACCATTGTTTTTGTGGGCACGGGGCTACCCATTGTTTCTGCTGTTCATGCCCAGTATACTCATGCTCCCGGTCTCTTGATGATTTATGAGGCCGGTTCGCTGGCGCCGATTCTGGATATGGGGATGCCTTTATCTGTGGGCGACACCAGGGCTGCCCGGCGGGCTACGTTTTTAAAAGGGTTATGCGGCGCCTTTGAATTAACGCAGCGGGGGTATGCAGATTATGCTTTTATTGGTGGCGCGCAGATAGATATGTACGGTAATGTCTGCTCAACGCTACAGGGTGAAGAGTACGGAAAACCACGGGTCAGATTCCCGGGCAGCGGCGGTGCCGGGGCAATGGCGGCAAACTGTGAAAGAACCATTGCCATTATGGCGCTGGAGAAGAGACGGTTTGTCAAGCAGCTGGACTTTGTCACCAGTATCGGCTTTGGCGACGGTTCTCCCGACTACCGGGAAAAGGCAGGAGTTATGGGATCCGGCCCATACCGGGTAATCACCAACCAGGCACTCTTTGGTTTTGATGAAGAGACCAGAAGGATGAAGCTTTTGGAAGTAAAGCCCGGGGTTACGCCGGAGGATGTTCAGGAGCTGGTGGAATTTGAGTTGATTATCCCCGACGATGTGAAGGAGATGGCGGAGCCAACAGAGGAGGATTTGCGACTGCTCAGAGAAATCGATAGCGAAGGATATTTCCTGAAACGACAGTTTAAGAAGTAGCTGTTCAGGATTGGGGGGTCGGGTTTGGCAAATGATTAAAAATGTTAAACCTGACCCCCAGGGTTTTGGAGGAGTTTGAAAATATTTATGGAATTGTTCAAGGTATTATAAATTGAACGCGATACAGGAGAGAATATGACTGCAAAAGTGGTTCTTAACCCTTATTCAAACCGCTGGAACGCCAAACGGCGCTGGCCGGAAGCGGAAGCTGCCTTAAAAGCGGCAGGCGTAGATTTTTCCCTGGCTGTTTCAGATTATCATGGACAGGCTGTGGAGCTTGCCCGGCAGGCTGCTTTGGAGGGCTTTTCCCCCATCATTGCCGCAGGTGGAGACGGCACCATCGGTGAGGTGGTAAATGGTCTGGCTTTGGCCAACGGCGAGGAGAAGGTGGGCCGGTTGGGCATTATGCCGCTGGGTACCGCCAATGATTTAGTCTGCAATCTGGGGCTGCCCAGGGATTTGCCTGAAGCAGCAAAAGTGATTGCCGCCGGCAGCGTGCAGATGCTTGATGTCTGTAAAGCGGGTGAGAAGTATTTTGTCAACAATTCGGCACTGGGACTGGAACCTTATGTGTCAACGATTCAGCAGGAAATTAAGTGGTTAAAGGGGATTCCCCGCTATCTGGCCGCCGCCCTTAAAGGGATATTTGCCAATCCCAAGTGGGAAGCCCGTGTTGAATGGGACGACGGATACTATGAAGGGCCGCTGACCCTGATTTCAGTGGGCAATGCGCCCCGGACCGGGGGGCTGTTCTTTATGGCTCCTCACGCCGATCCCTTTGACGGAAAGCTGACTGCGGTGATGGTGAACAAAAAAACAGCCCTAGGCACGTTACTTCTTTTACCCAAGGCCATGTCGCCCAAAGGAACCTATATTTATGCCGAAGGGGTGCAGCAAATCCACACCACCCGCATTCGGGTTCGCCTTAAACGTCTGTCTCCGGCACACAGTGACGGTGAACTTTTCCCACAGGAGGTAGACAGCCTTGATTATTCAATTCTACCGGGAAGGCTGGAACTGCTGATGCCTGGGGGTCAGGTTTAATGTTATTAATCATTCTGATAAAAAAGCACTGACATCGGTCAGTGCTTTTGCTTATTTACTGCTTTGTCTCAGAGATCATTAGCATCAATAACCTCTGCCACGCTGACTCCGTATTTTTTAGAAATAGAGTAGAGTGTTTCACCCTGGCGAACGGTATGAATCAAGTAGCCTTCCTCGGGTGGGGGTAGCATTTCATTTACGGTGACCAGTTTATAGCCATCTTCTCTGAGCCCGCTAATGATGCGGGGCAGGGCTTCCACCGTATTATAGCCGCCGATATGCATGAGGATGATGCCTTTATCTGAGGCGTTGTTTAGTACTCTGTTAACCAGATAATCAACGGTAACCTGCTCCCCCCTAATTTCCCGGGCCCAGTCATGGGTATCCACCGTCCACATTACGGTGTAGGGGTAACCCTCCTGGGCCAGAATCTGCAGCATCCGGTCGTTGTAGGCACCGTATGGAGGCCTGAAAAGGTAGGGCTTGCTGTTGGTGGTTTCTTTAAGGATACGGGTAGACTCCCGGAGTTCTTGCCTGATTTGCTGGTCCGTCATTTTCGACATATCCCCGTGGGTGAGGGAGTGGTTTTCCAGGATATGTCCTCTGTTAACGATCTCCCGGCCAAGATGGGGATAATCCTTAACCCAGAGCGCCCTGGGAAAAAAGGTGGACTTTACCTGGTATTTATCCAGCACATCCAATAGCGGAATTGTTTGCTCATGGAGCCACCCGGCATCAAAAGTAAGGGCAATTTGTTTCTGCCCCGCGGAAAGTGTCCCTTCCCTAACCACCTTGGAGTGTGTCAGGCTCCCGTTTTTGGAGGTGGGAATAAGGAGCTGCTGGTCAACATAAATGATTGGAGTGTCCGGCTTATCTGTCTCACTGGGCGGTTGTGGTTTGGGCTCTGGTTGCGGCTTCGGTGCCGGGTCCGGCTGGGGCTGGGGCCCGGGCTCCGGCTCCGGAGCGGGTACTGGTTCCGGGAGGTCCGGTTCCACAGGAGGCACAACTTCAGAGGGTGGGGTGCCAGTTGGGGGTGGCTCCGATTGGTTCCACGGTTGCCAAAACGCCAGGGTATAAACGGATAAGAATAACACGGGCAACACTACTAAGACGGCAATCTGCCATTTCTTCAGCGGCAACTTCATGCGGTTATCCTCCCAATCTCTTCTTGTACTACAATAGTCTAATTCGGTCCCAAAGGTTCTCCGTTGACGGAAAAACCGTTCTAATATATGGAATGAATGGCTACAGCCTCTTGTATCAGGAGGCTGTTTCTGATATATTTGACTAAATGACTATATCCGTAAAGTTAGTCATTGGGGGGGGGTAAGAAAGTGCCGAAAGCATTCAGCGATGCGGAAAGGGAGCAAATCTATAAACGCTTAATTGAGGCTGGTAAAGAGTGCTGGGAGAAATATGGCATCAAGCGCACAAATGTGGATGACCTGGCCTCGCTGGCGGGAATCTCCAAAGGTACTTTTTATTTGTTTTTTAAGAGTAAGGAACTGTTTTTTATGGAGGTTATGCAGCAGGGCCATGATGAAATAAAGAGCCGGTTGATGGAAGTTATCATGACGCAGCAGGGACAGCCCAGAGAGAGATTTGTGGGGGCAATAATGGCTATGTATGAAGAGATCAGGCAAAATAAATGGCTGCTTAGCCTGATGAACGATAAAAGTGAATTTGAATATCTGCTTCGCAAGCTTCCCACCGAACAGATTGAGCAGCATATTATGGGTGATGACGATGATACAAAGCAACTACTGGCGCTGTTTGGCGTTGACAGCAAAGTTAGGCCTGAAGTGGTCTCCGCCGCTTTGCGCGGCATGTTTTTAATGCTGCTGCAGCAAAAAGAAGTTGGCGCAGAGCTGATGGACGACGCCTTCCAATTGCTGTTGGAGGGGATGGCGCTAAGGATATTTGAGGAGGAGCAGAAATGATTAAGGTCAGCGAGTTGCAATTTTCCTATACAAAGCAACAGCCATTTATCAGGGATATGTCTTTTGAAGTTGGCAGGGGAGAAATATTTGGTTTTCTGGGGCCTTCGGGAGCGGGAAAAAGCACGCTGCAGAAAATCCTTACCGGTATTTTGCGGGATTATCGGGGTAGTGTGAAGGTACTGAACACGGAAGTCAAAAACCGGTCGAATCGTTTCTATGAGGAGCTGGGGGTGGATTTTGAATTCCCCAATTTGTACGCTAAATTTAGCGGTCTGCAAAATCTGCAGTATTTTGCTTCTCTTTATCAGCGAGACTCCCATAACCCGCAGGAGCTTTTACAGCGGGTGGGCTTAAGTGAACATGCAGATAAAAAAGTTGCCGGCTACTCTAAGGGGATGAAGATGCGTCTGGCCTTTATCCGGGCCATTATGCATAAGCCGTCCATACTGTTTCTCGATGAGCCCACCAGCGGGCTTGATCCTGCTCATGCCCGCAATATTAAAGATATGATTCTGGAGCAAAAGCAAGAGGGAAGAACGATTATTTTCACCACCCATAACATGCATGATGCCCAGGAACTGTGTGACCGGGTGGCTTTCATTGTGGATGGCCAAATCAGGGCGCTGGATACACCCCAAGCCCTGCGCACCAGAAAAAGCGGTGTGGAAGTAAATTATACTTACCGCGAAGATGGGCAGGAGAAAGCAGCCGGCACTCTGTTGTCTTCACTGCATCAGGACCCTGAATTCAGACGCCGCCTGGATGCAGGGGTTCTTACCGGAATACATTCCAAGGAGCCAACTCTGGAAGATGTGTTCATCGAACTGACGGGCAGGTGCCTGCAATGAGGTTTTCCCGGGTATTATTAGCCGACATCCACTATCAGTTTAAGTACGGGTTTTATTTTCTCTATCTCTATGTATCCGCAGTTTATATCGCCATCCTGTTTTTGCTGCCGGCGGAAGTCCAGCGCGTAGGTGCTGCTGTAATTATCATGTCTGATCCGGCCGGATTGGGATTTATCTTTATTGGCGGAATTCTGCTTTTGGAGAAGGGTGAAGGGCTGCATAGCTATTTTTCCATAGTTCCTGCCACCATTTCCGAATATATCTGGGCTAAGGTTATTTCCCTTGGTTTGGTCTCCACTTTGGCAGGGCTGGTGATTGCCGGCATAGGGTTAAGGGGCGGCGTTAATTACCTGCTGCTTACAGCGGCTATATTGGTTGGGTCCGCAGTGTTTACACTCTTTGGGATAGCGGTGGGTTCCATGGCCCGCTCGCTTAATAATTACCTGGTCATAGGCATTCCGGCAGGTCTTATTTTGATGGGGCCCGCATTTCTCACCGTGATTGGCCTGACTCATTTCCTGGTGGAGATTATCCCGGCCACACTTTTACTACGCCTGCTCTACGTGGCTGCGGGGCTTGCTATTCCCTACCATCCGGCAATTGCCATGGCCGGCCTTATCCTTTGGCTGGTGCCGGCCTATATTCTGGCTAACAGGCGTTTTACACTTTACCTGGAAAAGACGGGGGGCTAATAAATGAGGGCGGTTGCAAAAGTGTTTTTTATCGGCTTGGGCCAGATTCTTCGGGACGGGATGCTGCTGCTTTTGGTGCCCACACCTTTTCTCATGGCAGCTGCTTTGCGTTTTATCTTGCCGTGGGGAGACAGATTGTTAATACAGGAAATGAATTTTTCCCTGGTTACCTGGTATCCGCTCAGCGACGTGCTGGTCCTTGCCATGACTCCCATTATGACCGGAGTGATCTTTGCTTTTTTAATGTTGGATGAACGGGATGAGCGCATCGGCACCTACTATAGCATTACCCCGGTAGGAGGACACTCTTATCTTTGGGCCCGTCTGGCCGCACCCATGATCTGGGCATTTTTCACCTCTATAATCGTTATTTTACTGTTTGGCCTGAGCATAGAGGATATGGCGGTAATTTTGACGGTAAATACCATCGGTACGCTGCAGGGAGTTATCTCTGCTTTGCTGATTCTGGTTTTGGCCGGTAACAAAGTAGAAGGAGTGGCTTTATCCAAGCTGACCAATGCTTTGATTTTAGGGCTGCCGGTGGCCTGGTTTATTGATGCTCCATATAAATATCTGGCCGCCTTTCTGCCTAGTTACTGGATGGGTGAAATCGTCCACGCCACAACTATGGGGGCACTCTCCGTTATGCTGCCCTATGGGTTGGTGGGGGCGGTAATTGCCCTCCTTTGGATAGTCATTTTATTGCGTCTGTATCTACGCAGAGCAGATTGAGGGCATGTAGTGGTGAACAGTTCTGTTTGGATGCAAATGATTAAAAACATTAAACCTGACCCCCGGTAAAGGAATTCTGTTTGCAGGGGCGAATGATATATTTTACAGAGCTGTGAAGGGGTGTTTTATATGTCAAAGGTGCTGATTATGCCTTGTCTGGATATTAAGGACGGGCGTGTGGTTAAAGGTGTGCATTTTGTGGGGTTACAGGATGCCGGAGATCCGGTGGAGAGTGCGCGGGCGTATTGTGATGCCGGGGCGGATGAACTGGCCTTTTTGGATATTACCGCCACCATTGAAGGACGTAAAACCATGTTGGAAACGGTTAAGAAGGTGGCTGCTGTCACCACCGTTCCCTTTACCGTGGGAGGCGGGATCAAAAGTGCTGCCGATGCGGAAGCTGTGCTGGCGGCAGGAGCAGACCGCGTGTCCATGAGCAGCGCTGCTTTTCGCAATCCAGCACTCATAGATGAGGCGGTTAAACTCTTTGGCCGGGAAAAAGTGGTGGTGGCCATTGATGTGGACAAGAATGCGGCTTTGCCCTCCGGTTATGAAGTTTATGTGGACGGGGGCAATACCGCCACCGGCAAAGACGCCATAGAATGGGCCAAAGAAGCGGAAGCACGGGGAGCCTCTATCATCCTGCCCACCAGTAAAGCATGTGACGGTGCTAAAACCGGCTACGATCTGCCACTGATACGCGGCATTAAAGAAGTGGTCAGTGCGCCGGTGGTGGCTTCAGGCGGTGCCGGCAGCAAGGAACATTTCCTGGAAGCCGCCCAGGCGGGGGCTGATATCCTCCTGGCAGCTTCGGTTTTCCACTTCGGTGAAATTGCTGTCCCTGACTTAAAAGAGTATCTGGCGGGGCAGGGAATAGCAGTGGCAAAATAGCAGGCATGCACAAAGCGCAGCCACAAAAGCTGCGCTTTTTAGCAGTTAATATAGCATTCTAAGGAGTATGCCAGTTGAGGAAAAAACGTAGTAAGGACCACATTCTTAGAAAATTAATGGTTAGCCTTATTTTTCTGGCCATAGGGTTTTTGGCGGGCTTTATTGTGGCCGGTGCAGGCGGATATTTCCAACTGCCCGGCTATGCCCCGGTTTTGATTTTTATCCTGACTTTTTTTGTTTCCCTGGTTGTGCATGAGATGGGCCATTTTATCAGCTTCGTAACTGACGGGGTTAAGATGCGTGCGCTATATTTATCTGCCTTTTTGTTTATTACGGAAAACGGCAGGTGGACCTTAAAGTTTCGTCCAAACAGTATGACTCTTATTGGTGGATTGGTTGTACCCGATGTGGGCGTAATTGAGGATGAGCATAACTTTCAAAAGATGCAAAAAGCCTACGCCAGGGCTATTATTGCCGGTCCCGTTGCTTCCATTTTTCTTTGGTTGGTTTCGGTGATTATCATAATTTCTTTTTTTCTGGGCAGCGGGAGTTTAAGTGCCGCATGGCTTGTTTATCTTGGCTCACTGACGGTAATTACTTTGTTAATCATAGTCAGCAGCATGTTTCAGACCGAGGCTTTTGTGGGCGATTTTCCGGCCTACAAGCTCTGCAAAAACGACCGCTTTTTTGCGGCCATGCAGTTGTATCAGTATGTGCTATTATCTTCCGAACCGGAAAAGATAAGGCGACAAAATACCTATCTGAAAGAAGTGCTGCTCAACGAGTTGGCGGAGAAATACGGAAAACGGGAGGTCCATGTTTTTACCCTGAATATAATTGATGCGTTCCTGGTGGAGTATTTGGTGGGTGAAACGGAAGAATTGCCGCCCGTGGTTTCGGACTATATTACCTATCTGGTTGACAAGCCACAGGTGCTGTCCAGGCTGAAAAATTCCGAAATTGCCCTGCTGCTCCGTGCTCACATTATCAGGCTGTTGTCTGCTCAGGAAAATACGAAGGAGCTTGCCCTGGATTTTTATCAGGCTTTAAAACGGGATATTGAGCCTGTAAATCCTGTAAAAAAGTATATAATCAGGCAAACAGAACATGTCCTGGGTCTGGCCGATCACGGTGAGTATCTGCAGAATAAGGCGAATATCATCATCTCACCGGCCCATGATGTGCTGAAAAATTTCCCTGGGTATTACATGGATGAACTGAAACTTAATCACAGTACTCAACATTAATATCAAGGTTTTACAATGAATCTAAGCTCACAGAATAATTGAATTCTAAATAAGCAGCGCCCGACAGGAACTGTTGGGGCTGCTTATTCTTTTTGTCTGGCATGAAAGAATCCTGTTATGTATGCTTTTACAGTAAAAGGCAATGTTAACCAATAGGGAAGCTTACAGTAATGGGGTTAAGCAGATATGAAAATTTTAAAAGCTGGATTGCTGGTTGCGCTATTATTCCTTTTCCTTTTGACAGGATGGCGAGCTTATGAATTTCAGGAACGACCGGAATTTTGTAATCTGTGCCATGGGGTAGAGATATTTTATGAAACCTGGTTTCATTCTGCCCACAGGCCCGTTACCAATTGCAAGGACTGTCATATTCCGCAGGATATTCGGGAGTTTTTTTGGTCACCACGCTATGGGATTAGGGATTTTTATGCTTACTTTCTGGGGGATACCCCGGATTTGTATAGGGCAAAACCGCCTACTCCCCGAATTGTCCGGGAGAATTGTATCCGCTGTCATGAAGCGCTGCTTCGAGAGCTCCCGCTGCATGAGCGCTTAGAGTGCCAGCACTGTCACAGGCAGACGCCACATAGATTATAGGTGGGGTTTATGTATGAAGAAGGGTAATGAAAAGCATTGGATATGGGTGCCTCTGGGTGCCCTCGCTGCACTTTTTGCCGCGGCCAAAGCCCGTAGCACGGAAAAACATAGGCCGGCCCACTCTGGTGCCTGTAAGCACCGTTGGCTTTGGCCGATGATTTTTGTCGCTCTGAGCTTGTTTGCCGGTATAGCTGGCGGAGTACTTATAACCAGACAGTACTACCAAAGGCATGTTCTGCCGTCCCGGCCCACGGTGCAGTGGCAGATTGCAGAAAATGAGGTAAATCCGGCTAACTGGGGACAATGGTTCCCGGACCACTACCAGTCATATTTAGAAGGCTTGGAGCATGCTGGGGAACCGCCTCAGAAAATAAAGTTGCGGCCCGCTTTGGAGATACTATGGGCGGGCTATGATGCAGCGCCGAGTATACGGGAGCACCGTGGCCATCCATATTCTCTGGACGATGTAACTCGGGAAGCGCCGCTTCGTAATAACCAAGCGGGCTGTCTTACCTGCAAAGCAGCTGAAGCACCGCTGCTTTTGGAACAAATGGGAACGGATTTTTATAAAAAATCATTTTCTGAAATGAGAGAGGATGTTCAACATCCTGTTTCCTGCAGCGCCTGTCATGACCCGGAAACAATGGGTTTGCGTCTTTCAAGAGAACCTTTTATTCAGGCGTACGTTCGGGCCGGTGGTGACCTGAAAAATGCAGGGCGTCAGGAAATGCGGAGTCTGGTGTGTGCACAATGCCACATAACGTATTATCTGGATAAGGAAAGCGGGGAGGTAAACATTCCCTGGACAGAAGAACCGAACATAAGTAATGTGGAGCACTATTATCTAGCTCTGTCGGAGTACCGTACCTGGGAACATGCCCTGACTGGTGCAGAAATACCCAAGCTGCGCCACCCGGATTATGAATTTTTCCTGGGTAGTACCCATCATGACGCCGGTGTTAGCTGTGCCGACTGTCATATGCCGTTTATGATCAAAGGAGACAGGAAGATGACCTCGCATAGTTTTGAAAGCCCGTTGGAAACTCCATTAGCTTCCTGTGGTGTCTGCCATCGTGAAAGTGAAGAGTATCTTGTGCAGCGTATTGAGCGTATTCAGGCTGATGTGTCGGGGGTACTGTCAGTGGTGGAGGATGAGTTGGTTCAAGCGGTACAGATGGTGGAGGAACTTCGTCAAAAACCGGATGCTGATCCTGAGGATATCAGGATAGCCCAGGAACTGCACCTCCGGGCGTTCCTACATTATGATTGGGTTTTTGCAGCAAACAGCATGGGGTTTCATAATTCCCGGGAAGCCTTAATCATATTGTCTGAAGCGATGCGTTTGGCTAAAGAGGTGCAATTGGTGGTGCTGCAAGCCGGATTGTAGTGACAAATATAGCTTTACAGTTTAAGGCAGACGGCCCACCGGCAGCGACATATAGCGTTTGTATAAATAACCAAGAAAGGCTCCGTAAAGTATGTAGCTGATGATGTTAAAATAAATGGCAGTATTCGTCATGGCCCATAAGGGTTGTTCCGGAGCCAACCAGGCCAGGGTAAGGGTTGACAGAACTAAAGCTGCCGGCCCAAAGCCGATGCCCCAAAAGACGGACTTTTCCAGGCGGTGGTGGACAACATAAGCCAAAAGGAGGCCAACCAGTGCAAAGAAAGCTGTATGCAGCACAAAACCCACAATAAGCCCAAAGACAGAAAAAAGCAGGTTTTCAGGCAATATAATGCCGGCCGCTGCAATATAAACGTGATAGGGCAGAATGTTTAGCAAATAAGCGGCCCACTGCAAATAGGCCAGAGCCAATCCGGAGACGGCGCCGGCCAGTGAACCGGATTTTATCATGTGTCGATCCATTTTCTCACCCCTCAAAGCAAGCTTTCCCGGACAAAGTGAGGAGTATTCAGGTAAAAAGCACAAACAAAAAGAAGGTTTCCAATTTGGGAACCTTCTCCGATAATTTAGCATGTTTTGTATTTCTGAAATGAACAAACTTCGTTAATACTGGCTATGGCCTGCTTTAGCCAGGGCTGTCGGATTGCGTTATCATCAGTAATGGCCTGAAATGGTATGTCTTTAATTATGTACAGAATTCTTTCGGCACACTCCATGCCATACGGTGTAAGTTTTACGTTATCGATAATCACCATTCTGGGGACCGGGCAGCAGTCCCCGGTAATAATCAGTGACCCATAGATAAACCCTTCGTTCTCCAGTTTATCAACGGCCACTTTGAATTTTGTGGCATCAATACCAAGTGTTCTTGCGGTGACAGCCTTCCACAGATGGGGATTTTCTTTCTGCGTTTCTTCATATATGGCCAGTAAAACCTGTTGCGCCGCATCAAGTCGCATCAATGTGCCCTCCCCCTTATGCCATATCTGACATGCTTTGCTACAAAATTCTCCCTCTTTCTCCTTTTTTCCTGCTATTGTTCTAGAAAATTATTCGATTTTTCTCCAACACTTACAATTTAATTAAAACTGAAACACCGGGAAGGTGTAAAAACTTGCCACCTAGAAAAGAAGGTTATAACTGTTGTGTTACCAGTCAGGTTGTAATCATATAATTTTCCAATGGACAAAACCTTTTTTATGGGGAGGAATGATGGGTGTGAATATTGCCGATATGTTGGGTAATGATGCAGAGCAGTTGCTAAACCACCAATGCAGCACAGTTTCCAAAAAAATGCTGCATTTGCCGGGTCCGGATTTTGTGGACAGAGTGTTTGCCGCTACCGACCGCCCGGTACCTGTGTTGCGTAGTTTGCAGGAGTTCTTTAATCATGGCCGGCTAAGCGGAACCGGGTATCTTTCTATTTTGCCGGTGGATCAGGGAATTGAGCATTCGGCCGGCGCATCCTTTGCGCCGAATCCGGCGTATTTTGATCCGGAAAATATTGTGAAGCTGGCCATGGAAGGGGGCTGCAACGCGGTAGCCTCAACTCTGGGCGTGTTGGGGGCTGTGGCCAGAAAATATGCCCATAAAATCCCCTTCATCGTGAAACTAAACCATAACGAACTGCTTTCTTACCCCAATACCCACGATCAGGTGATGTTTGCAGATGTGCGGCAGGCCTGGGAACTGGGGGCAAGAGGGGTGGGCGCCACCATCTACTTTGGCTCGGCAGAGTCTGGCCGCCAGATTCAGGAAGTTTCAGAAGCTTTCCAGCTGGCCCATGAGTTGGGGATGTTTACTGTTTTGTGGTGTTACCTGCGCAACCCTGCTTTTAAGGTTGACGGCACAGACTATCATACGGCCGCCGATCTTACCGGCCAGGCTAACCACCTGGGGGTAACATTAAAGGCCGATATTATTAAACAAAAAATGCCGGAAACCAATGGCGGCTATCCGGCGGTGAGCGAAAAAGCAGGCAAAGAATTTGGTAAGACCAATAAAAACGTTTACAGTAAACTGACGTCAGAGAACCCCATTGACCTTACCCGTTATCAGGTGGTAAACTGCTATATGGGCCGAGCCGGATTGATTAATTCCGGTGGGCCTTCCGGAGACAATGATCTGGCGGATGCGGTGCGTACCGCCGTTATCAATAAGCGGGCCGGCGGCATGGGCCTGATTTCCGGGCGAAAAGCATTCCAACGCCCCATGGCAGAAGGGGTAGAACTGCTGCAGGCCATACAGGATGTGTATCTAGACCGCAGTGTGACCATTGCCTAAAAGTTGCCGGCCAGGCGGCCGGCTTTACCTTTATCCTCTATGTTACACCACACTGCAAAAACACAGGTTGACAATGAAAAT